>CAZHYX010000178.1:0-1938 GCA_964536675.1 uncultured Flavobacteriaceae bacterium | reverse complement strand
TTTAATTAATTGTCAATCAAAATAATAGTTTTATATTTGCCGCCTGATAGAATATCAGTACATAAAAATTATTAATTAAAACTTAATGTTAGCATGTATTTAACAGCTGAAAAAAAAGCAGAACTTTTCAAAAAACACGGAAAATCTGCAACAGACACAGGTTCTTCTGAAGGTCAAATAGCCTTATTTACCCACAGAATTAACCATTTAACAGAACATTTAAAAAATAATCGTAAAGACTTTAATACTGAGCGTTCTTTAGTAAAATTAGTAGGTAAGCGTAGAAATTTACTAGACTATCTTATTAAAACAGATGTTTTAAGATATCGTGCAATAGTTAAAGAATTAGGATTAAGAAAATAATTAAAAAAGGAAGCGAACTGCTTCCTTTTTTAATTATCCCGAATTTATTTTGGGATCTCATAATTCTTGCAAAATAAATATCGCGAGAATTAATAATAAGATTCTGAAACTAATTCAGGATTAAATTAAAAAGCTTTTTAGACTTTTCATTGGTTATATACAACACAACTACAAAACCGATTGTAAAATCTAACCTAACTATTAGGTTAAAAAACTTAAAAAACTTATGATACCCAAGGTATTTAATGAAATTATTGATTTAGGAGATGGAAGAACCATCTCATTAGAAACCGGAAAATTAGCCAAACAAGCTCATGGTTCAGTTGTAGTACAAATGGGGAAAGCCATGTTACTATGTACCGTTGTTTCCAATTACAAACAAAGCCCGGTAGATTTTCTACCATTAACAGTAGATTATAGAGAAAAATTTGCTGCTGCAGGGCGTTATCCCGGTGGTTTCTTTAAAAGAGAAGCAAGACCTAGTGATGGAGAAGTATTAACCATGCGTTTAGTAGATAGAGTTTTACGTCCACTTTTTCCAAAAGATTATCACAATGAAGTACAAGTTATGATTCAGTTAATGTCTCATGATGAAGATGTAATGCCAGATGCATTGGCAGGATTAGCAGCTTCGGCAGCTATTCAATTAAGTGATTTTCCTTTTGAATGTGCTATTTCAGAAGTTCGTGTTGCTAGAGTTAATGGAGAATTTATTGTCAATCCATCAAGAGCTCAATTAAATGAAGCTGATATGGATATGATGATTGGTGCTTCAGCAGATTCAGTAATGATGGTTGAAGGCGAAATGCACGAATGTAGTGAAGAAGAAATGATTGAAGCCATTAAAATTGCACATGAAGCTATTAAAATTCAATGTGCTGCTCAAGTTCGTTTAGCGGAAGCTTTTGGTAAAAAAGAAGTTCGTGAATATGAAGGTGAAAAAGAAGATGAAGAGTTAGCTCAAAAAATTCACGAAATGACTTATAAAGGGTGTTATGCTATTGCTAAAGCAGGTACTTCTAAAAAAGAACGTGGATTGGCATTTTCTGAATTAAAAGAAGAGGTTGTTACTTCATTTTCTGAAGAAGAGTTAGAAGAAAATGGCGATTTGATTTCAAAATATTTCAGCAAAGCTCAAAAAGCAGCAATTAGAGATTTGACCTTAAAAGAAGGTCTTCGTCTTGATGGAAGAAAAACTACAGATATCAGGCCTATTTGGTGTGAAGTAGATTATTTACCATCAACACATGGTTCTTCAATATTTACTCGTGGTGAAACACAAGCCTTGGCTACAGTTACATTAGGAACATCTAGAGAAGCCAATAAAATAGATATGCCATCTTTTGAAGGAGAAGAAACATTCTATTTACATTATAACTTCCCTCCTTTTTGTACAGGTGAAGCGCGTCCTTTAAGAGGAACATCTCGTCGCGAAGTTGGTCATGGTAATTTAGCACAACGTGCGTTGAAAAATATGATTCCTGCTGATTGTCCTTATACAGTAAGAGTTGTTTCTGAAGTATTAGAATCTAACGGTTCTTCTTCTATGGCAACTGTTTGTTCTGGTACAATGGC
>CAZHYX010000177.1:0-6869 GCA_964536675.1 uncultured Flavobacteriaceae bacterium | reverse complement strand
AAAATTATCATTATTTAAATAATTTTAATACGGCGTTTAATAGTTAAATTGGTATTATCATGATTTATTTCAAGCCAAGAACGCCACTCTACATCGTTTTTAAAATAGATTTCAGGTTTATCAGACATTTAAACAAAATAAAGATAAAGTTACTGATTTTGATGGTATATTTATCTTTTATTAAAACTACATCATTATGAAAATTTACACTTTACTTTTTATATTCATTGTTTTTATTTCAACAACTATAAAAGCGCAAGATTCCAAAGCAGTAAACTTACCTTATTATCAAATTCCTGATACTCCTGAAAAATTTACTGCCGGTACTGTAGCGGCAAGAGTAATTGACGGTTTAGGGTTTCGTTATTATTGGGCAACTGAAGGTTTACGTGATGTTGATTTAACTTACAAACCTAATGATTCAGCCAGAACTACGTTGGAAACTATTGATCATATTTATGGACTATCTAATGTTATCGTAAATGCTACTAAAAAATCAATAAATGATTTTACGGTTGAACGACCAGAATTAACATATGTAGAAAAACGCAAAAGAACCTTAGAGAATATAAAACAGGCAAGTGAAATACTTAAAATTAGTGACGCTCAGGAAATTGAAAAATTTAAAATAGTTTTTAAAAGTAAAAAAGGAATAAGTGAATATCCTTTTTGGAATAATTTGAATGGCCCTATTGGTGATGCACTTTGGCATACCGGACAAGTTGTATTATTACGACGTGCATCCGGAAATCCGTTTAACTCAAAGGTAAGTTTGTTAAGTGGAAAATTAAAAGATTAAAATTTACTTATCTTTTTCATGTGTTTATATTTATTGTTTTTTAACCGGTTCCTGAAGCTTCGGGACTGTTTGATATTAATCATTCCCTTGGGTGTGAAAAATTTAACATGCTAGTTTCATAAGCTTCTTTTAGCCAATCAGTCAATTCAGAATCAATAGTTAACTGAAGTTAATTGTACTCTATGCGTACACATACTACCAAAAGGGTCAGAGTTTTCAAGGCGATTAGTAATGCGTTTATCTTTAATTTTTAAACCCAAATCTATTCGAGTTTTAGTAGCAGGTTTTATCAAAGCAAACTGTCGTTTTCTAATCAGACTTACACTTGCTTTTTTAGGAGTGATAGTAATATCATTACCAAATTTTAAAATTTCAGCAATCAACTTTTTATAAATTGGCTTTAAATTTTCTTTTCCTTTGTATTGATTGGTTACTAAATCATCAGGTGTCTCTTGATTATCTTTAGATAAAGTAACAATAGTATTTGCAAAACCATGTGTCACATTGTGCTCACTTTTTAAAAATTTAACAGCTTCACCGTGTTTTTCAAAGTTTTTTGTTTTCAATACTTTTATCCATTCTTCTAAAGACTTACCTGTTTTTTCAGGCATATTATTAATCATTGTTTGTAGTGCTTTGTCCATGATTTAGGTATTTAAATTGTTTGAATTTACAAAAAAGCTGTAACAAAATTTGTTACAGCTTTTAAATAACAGAAAAAATATTAAAAACTATTTAATTTCTTTGATTGCATTATCAATCAGCGTTCGTAAATGTTGCTTATGAGCTCTTGAAGCAATATTACCAGTTGGAGTTGCCATAGTTCTAATTTTTTTCAAATTATATAATGCCATAGATTTAGTGGTATGCGAATATTTACCTTTTTGTTTTCCTGTTAAAGCACTAATCAACATATTTGTATACTCTATTTGTAAGTTTTGCCTAAAAGAATTTACATTTCCATAAATGTCTGCTTTAAAGATTGCATTATTCAAATCGTTCATCATTTCAGAGAGTTTATATTGATTACCATATAATTCTGAATCAGTAATTCTTTGCGTTGTATTAGGATGTAATAAATGTCTTAATACATTTCTTTGAATACTTAATACTCTTCTATGAATTTTAGGATCTTCAGGTGCTCTGAAAAAATTAAAACCTCTTCGTTGTCTTGCAATATAATTATATAGGTCATTTGGTACAGAAAAAGCGTTTGAAGAAAAAACAAGATCATCTAATGCTTTCATTGCTTTTTTTTGTTTTTCTCTACTAACCGGTGTATATGGTTTTGTACTACCTTGTTGACCATTCATACTTCTGTCTACATAAACGCCGCCTATATAACGAGAAATTGTATTTGCAGAGGTAGCCTGTTGACCAGTCAAAACAAAATAAGAATTACCTAATGCTTGGTAAGATTTACCGCTTTCATTCTTTTTATACTTTGCTAATACTTCTTTTCCTACTTGGTTTGCTAATTTAATTCGATCGATAGAATATTGAATCGCATCACTACTCATATCACCAACATTCACTCTTGGGTCAATTGCTTTTCCTGGTCCACGCATATCATCAGCATCGTTACCAAAAGCAAGTTCAGGTTGTGTAGATTTTGCTAATAAAGCTTCCATCTCACTATCACTCATGGGTTGGTAACCAAACTGAATTGCCCACGAATCATAAGGCCCGGGTCTGGTAGTCCAATATTGACCTTGATTATCTCTCTCTAAGTTGTAATTAATAGCAGGATAATCCATCACAGAACCGGTAAGGCCAATTTTAGAGGTAATAACTTCATTGTTTACGTCAACAATAGAGTGTAATTGGCTAGATTTCATATTGTGATTTAAACCAAGTGTATGTCCCATTTCATGTAGAATCAGAAAATGTAAAAACTCATTCACCATTTTACTCTTTTCTATTTCCTCTGTACCAAAAATAGTATTTGCTATTGAACCAAACATATTGTCTAATTGTGCCATTTGACTTGCTGCACAATACATATTGTGATCTTTGGAATTGATTTTTTCTGACATTTCTTCATAAAAATCATATAAAGCTGCTTTTTCGAATAGCTTTTCATTTCTTAAAGAACCGCCAAGTACGGCATATTCTAACATTATATCAGCACCTAAAATTTGTCCGGTTTTTGGGTTTACAAAGCTCGGGCCATAACCCCCAAACATGGTTCTTGGAGAAGATGTCCATCGCAATACATTATACCTTATATCACCGGCATCCCAATCTGCATCATCTGGTTGTTGTTTAATTACAATGGCATTTTTAAAACCAGCTTTTTCAAAGGCAAGGTTCCATTGCTCACCTGCCTTTTTTATGATAGGCCTAATTTCTTCAGGAGTGGTGTTTTCCATCCACCAAGTAATTGGTTCAACCGGTTCAGAAATTTCAGCATTAGGGTCTTTCTTTTTTAAATTCCATCTATGTACCAAGTCGCGATAAGGTGTTGCAGACATTGAAGACTGATCATTAACCTTAGTCATAAAGTAGCCTACTCTAGGATCATCTAATCTAATTTCATAATCATTTTCAGGCATAGCAATTAAGCTATGGTTTACTTTAATACTTACATTTCTACCATCACTCACAGCATTAGAGCCTCTATTTAATACGGAAGGTTTTGAATATACATACTCAACTACTAAATTGGTATTTTCAGGGTAATTTTTTATGATTTTAATTTTGGTTTTAGCCTTATCTAAATTACCTAACGTAAACGCTGTTGGTTTCTGATTAGGAAAACGAGGAGGTTTAATTTGCGAAAAAGTTTCCTTTAAAAATAAATCACCTGCTTTTATTAAGTATAGTCCTTTTTCTTTGTCATAAGCTTCAATTTTTAAACTTGCCATATTACCTTCACTCATATTGGCATCTTTAGCTTTAGAGATGGCGTTATTTGGATCAAAATAAAAAGAGGTGTTTTGTGTAATAAACTCTATTTTATCAAAATATTTTTGAATTTTAAAAACTTTAGAACCGCGATAGATACCTCTACCGTTAAATCCGATATCACTAGGAGCATCAGCAGTCTGAGAAAAATAAATAAATTCTTTGTCAATTTGGTCTTCCTTAATCAACATTTGTAAAGAACCGGTTACGGTATCTTGATAAATTTTAAAAAGGCCATCAATCTCTTTACTTGATTTTATTAGGTCTTTAATTTTTTTCTCCTTTTTCTTTTTTGAATCAGGTTTGTCGAGTATTTCGGTTTTGCCTTTTTTCTTTCTCTTTTTTTTCTGGGCTTCAATGTTTTGAGGAACTAAAAACATTATGAGCATAATAGCCAAGCTAAATAGCTTAATAGCTTTTAATTTATAAAATTTCATCATTGTAAATTTGGGTTTTAAAGAATATAATTAAGAAATTATATTCTTTTGAATTGTGCTAATATATAAAAAAGGAAAGTGTTGTAATAGTCTAAAAATGTTAAAGAATGTTAAAAAGTGTTAAAAAATTAGGGTTAAAAAAAGCCATCCTATTCATTAAGGATGGCTTATAAATTCCACTAAACTTTGTTCTAACTCAATTTGTTAAAAACAATATTTATTTTCTGCTGTTATTTTATCAGCAATAATATTTCTAAGCTCAATAATATTAGGCATATTTACGTATTTGATATAACGTTTTAAACCCATTAACATCATACGTTGCTCATCACCTTCTGTAAAAGAAATAATAGAATGCTTACCAGCTGTTTCAATAATATCAATAGCATGAAATAAGTTTAATTTTGCCATAGCAATTTGTTCTTTTACTTTATCTTCACCATCTTTTTTAGCCATTTTTTCAGCACGTAAAATAGCCGATTCAGCCATGTATATCTGAATCAATATGTTAGAAGAAGCCAACATTAATTGTTGATGTTTTTCAATTTTTTCTCCATATTTTTGCAATGCTGCACCAGCAACCATCAAAAATAATTTTTTAAGATTTTTAATGATTTGTTTTTCTTCAGAAAATAAAACTGAGTAATCTAGTTTTTCAAAGGAAGGAATACTTGTTAATTCACTGGCAACTGCAGTTGCCGGGCCTAATAGATCAACATGTCCTTTCATGGCTTTCTTAATTAACATACCAATACTTAGCATACGGTTAATCTCATTTGTGCCTTCATAGATTCTTGCTATACGAGCATCTCTCCATGCTGATTCAATAGGTGTTTCTTCAGAAAAGCCCATACCACCAAAAATTTGAATACCTTCATCTGTACACTTTTGAGTATATTCAGAAACAGCAACCTTTAAAATTGAACACTCAATTGCATATTCTTCAACACCTTTTAATTCAGCTTCTTGATGCGTATCTTTTCCATTAGCTTGACGAAGCGCAATTCTATCTTCTATATTTTTTGCAGCTCTATAACTTGCACTTTCACCAACCCAGCAGTTGGTTACCATTTCAGCAAACTTTTGACGGATAGCTCCGAATTTTGCAATAGGTGTTTTAAACTGTACACGTTCATTGGCATATTTGATTGACTCTGTAATTACTCTACGTTGTGCGTCTAAACAACCAGCAGCTAATTTAATACGACCAACATTTAACGCATTCATTGCAATTTTAAATCCATTACCTCTAGTAGATAACATATTTTCAACAGGCACTTTTGTTTCACTATAAAATACTTGACGTGTTGATGAAGCGCGAATACCTAATTTATGTTCTTCTTCACCCATGGTAATCCCGTTAGGATTGTCTTTGTCATATTCAATAATAAAACCGGTAATATTTTTATCATCTTCTATACGCGCAAACACGATCATTAATTTACAAAAACCAGCATTAGAAATCCACATTTTTTGCCCTGTAATGCTATAATACTTTCCATCATCAGATAAAACAGCTTTTGTTTTACCGGAGTTTGCATCACTACCAGCACTTGGCTCGGTTAAACAATAAGCACCAAACCATTCACCCGATGCCAATTTGGGAACATATTTTTTCTTTTGTTCTTCAGTTCCATATAAGGTAATTGGCATAGTACCGATACCTGTATGAGCACCAAAAGCAGTACTAAAAGAGCCGGTTGCCCCTGAAATATAATCACAAACTAACATGGTTGAAACAAAACCCAATCCCATGCCGCCGTATTCTTCTGGCACTGAAATACTTAAAAAACCGAGTTCACCAGCTTTTTTCATACAGTCTTCAGTTAGAGCATAATCTTTCTGTTCAAAACGTGCTTTATGAGGCCAAATCTCTCTATCAACAAATTCTTTAACAGAATCTCTCATCATTTCTTGCTCTTCAGAAAAATCTTCAGGAGTAAATATATCTTCACAGTCTATTTCTTTTACGAGGAATTGTCCGCCTCTTAGTAGTTGTTTATTTGTTGTTTCCATAATCCTATCCCTAACCCTTTCCAAAGGAAAGGGGATTTTTTATTTATTATTGTTTAAGTTAATTTTCAATATATATTTACCTCAAATAAGTCTTCCCTTAGGGGAGATTTAAATGGGATTTAATTTAGAAACTCATACACCCCAGCAGCACCTTGACCTGTACCCACACACATAGTTACGACACCATATTTATTTTTTCTACGACGCATTTCATTAAATAATTGTACTGATAATTTTGCACCTGTACAACCTAGAGGATGTCCTAGAGAAATTGCACCACCATTTACATTTACGATGTCTTGATCTAAATCAAGTTCACGAATTACAGCTAGTGATTGAGATGCGAAAGCCTCATTTAATTCAAAAAGATCAATATCTTTTAATTTAAGTCCGGCTTGTTCTAACGCTTTTGGAACTGCTTTTACCGGACCAATACCCATAATTCTTGGTTCAACACCAACAGCGGTATAAGACACCATTCTAGCAATCGGTTCAAGGTTTAATTCTTTGACCATTTCTTCATTCATAATCAATACAAAAGCTGCACCATCACTCATTTGAGATGAATTACCAGCAGTTACACTTCCGCCAGCAGCAAAAACAGGGCGTAATCTAGCCAATGCTTCTTTTGAGGTTCCTTTACGCGGACCTTCATCAGTAGTTACTGTATATGATTTTGTTTGCTTTTTATTATTATCATCAACAAATAT
>CAZHYX010000176.1:0-6883 GCA_964536675.1 uncultured Flavobacteriaceae bacterium | reverse complement strand
CTTTGATATTAAGTTGTGTTGATTTCTCACTAGTATCTAATAGATCACTCAATTCTTTCCCTTTAGTATTTTTAGGAGTTAATAAAAGCATTAAAATGGGCCCAACAATAACAACCAATGCTATCATACTGATATTTAAAATAGATCCTAAAGTATATGAAGTTGGTATTGTTTCGGATAGAATACCAGCTTCAATCATATAATTTTTTTCGGTATTAAGTAATAGCGGAATTGAGCTAGATAAACCAGTTACCCAGCTAATACTTGAAAAATAAACACAAGCTATGAGGTAAGGATAGTTAATGTCTTTAATTCGAATAGCCAATTGTCGCGCTAAAATAGCCGTAATAACTACCCATCCCCAACTAATCATAGATAATAAAACCCCAATCAGCACAACAAAGTAATATACTTGTTTAGGTGTTTTAATATATTTTACAAGCCTATCTATACCTTTTTCTACTAATGGCGATAAGGCAATACTATAGCCTGTAATAATTAATAATACCATTTGCATTCCAAACTCAAGTAGTGTCCAGAAACCATCATACCATGATTGTATAATTTTTAGTGGTGTAGCACCAATCCAGAAAAAGGAAATGAGCGCAGTAATTAATGTTAGTACCAATGCAAAAACAAATGCATCAGGCATATTTTTTTTAAAGATATCGGTAAATTTTTCACCTAGTTTTGTTATCATTATCGTCTAAAATTTTATTAATTTACTATTAGTAAAAGAATCATAATATTAGGCAATAGTTATCAAATATCAAAATTAACACCTAACATTATGGTTCTTCCTATGTTTTGAATCCCATCTCTTTTAAGCCTAGAAAGGTGTGAAATATAAGTGGTATCAAATAAGTTATG
The DNA here is from genome assembly GCA_964536675.1 of uncultured Flavobacteriaceae bacterium. Taxonomy (GTDB): domain Bacteria; phylum Bacteroidota; class Bacteroidia; order Flavobacteriales; family Flavobacteriaceae; genus Aureibaculum. The sequence continues at coordinate 6,013 of CAZHYX010000176.1, read as the reverse complement.
TACATTTAGATTCAGTTTAAATTTAATTTTGTTGAATTTTATGTTTCCACCAAGACTAAAGTGTAAAAGATTATAACCTTTAGTGTTAGTTTCAAACGAACTCACATTATTTTGATTAAAAACATTTTCTAGTTTTAAAGAAGCGTATCCGTTTTTTAACCAGTTTTTTAATGCAAATTCAGTACGTAGTGTAGTGCTTAATTTATTTGCAGGGATCAATGGTAAATAAGTGCCGTTTTTCTGTTTACCAATAACCGTTTCAAAACTACTCTCAAAATGCAACCAATCTAGTGGGTGAGGGTGTAAGTGAAAACCAAACTCACCTCCATATAAGTTGGCATTATCTTGAAGATATTTAAATACATTAGTATTATCAATGACTTCTTCAGTTGGTGAAATAAAAATGTAATCATTGATACTATTATAAAATCCGTTGGCAAAAAATTCTATGTGTTCATTATTATATTCTAATGCAACATCGAGTTGATAATTTTGTTCATTTTTTAAATTAGCATTTCCAATTTCATACCGATTGGTGCCTTCATGTACTCCGTTAGAAGTAAGTTCAGCTAAATTGGGTGCTCTAAAACCTGTAGCTACATTAACCCTTAAGATCGTTTTTTTTAATATATCGGTTTTATATCCTGCCGAAGCAGTAAAACTAGTAAAAGACTTATTTAGTACTTCAATAAAATTAATATCTCCAAAAATTCCATATTTTTTTGTATTGATGTTTCTATTATCAAACCTTAAACCAGCTTGAATACTATTTTTTTTCCAATCATAATTTGCTGTTCCAAAGATTCCAATATCATTTGTTGTAGCATCAGGAATTAATAGTTTTTCTGCTTTATTGGTATTGGTTTGATGCATACCTTGAATACCTATGATGCTTTCAATGTTTTTAAATTCTGACAAGTGATACTTTATGTTATAGTTTAAGGTGTTTAATAACATTCTTAATGAGGCTTGATTACTATCTTCAAATTCACTTCTGTCATTAAATAAGTAACCTATATCAACATCTAAACTTGAATTTTTAAAAAAGATATGATTGTGTAAACTTAAAATATGATTGTGAACACGTTGTTTAGGGAAATCAGGATTTCTATGTGTTGATTGTTCTTCAATTCCTTCTTCATTAATCCCTAAGTTTAACAAATTGTAATTGTAGCGTAAAGTGCTTGAAAACTGATTATTACTATATTGCAATCCGGTTTTTACATCATATTCGTTAAAGCGTGTATTGGTTACTCTACTGTCATTTGGTGTTTTGTAGTCTAAATGAGAGATATAGGCAAGACTAGTTAAGAATTTAAGTTTTTCAGCAGAAGCTTTAAAATTGAAAGTAGTATTTGTTCCTTGCGTATTAGTAAAATATCTTTGACTTATGCTAGATGTAACTGAATTGCTATATGTAAACCTTTCTGGGTTAAAATAAATTACTCCTCCCAAAGCATCTGAACCATATAATAAAGAAGCAGGCCCTTTAATTACTTCAACACTTTCAACTCCTGCATCATTCAATCCTAGCCCATGTTCATCACCAAATTGTTGATTATCAAGTCTAACTCCTTGAGCATAGACTAATACTCTATTACCGCTTAAGCCTCTAATTACGGGTTTACCAATACTAACACCAGTTGATACTTGAGAAATACCGGCTATTTTTGAAAGACCTTCGATAAGCGTTATTGCACCTTGACGTTGTAATTGTTGTATTGTTTTATGTTCAACTTTCATTACATTTTCGCTCTGTAATTTGTTGAATGGTGTAGAAACGATAATCTCATCCATTTGGAAAACAGATTCTTTCAACACAATATCAAGATTCGTATTTTCTTTATTCAATTCAATTGTTTTGGATACAGATTTGTAACCAATAAATGCAAAAACAATGGTTATTGAATTATTAGGAAGGTTTTTAAAAATATAATTCCCGTCTTTATTGGTTATGGTTCCTTTATGGAGATTAGGAGCATAAATATCAACTCCAGTTAGCGGTTCATTATTAATGCTTGTTATTTTCCCTGAGAGAATATTTTGAGAATAAGTAACAAGGCTTAATCCTATACATAGGATAGAAAAAAAATGTTTCATTTTTTAATATTTTATTGTTATTAATTATATTGATAATTAGATGTTTAAACAATAAAATACGGGGGAGCTCTAGATGATTTTGATTGGAGGGAAATACTATACTTACTTTGATAAAAAGGAATAGTATAGTGTTTAAAAATAGTACTAATTTCTAAATTGACTTTTGATGAAAAATCAATAGAATTCTGTTTAATAATTTGATGATAATTACTACAATCATATTGATGTTGGTGGAAGTGTTTAACATCTTTAGTATTACAAACTTCATAGGTATGCCCATGTAATGCATGTGCTGTTTGAATGGCAAATGGTAATACGATAATTACCATTAATACTATTGAAAAAATACTATGTAAAATTTTATTTTTCACTTATACAAAGATACAAAAAACAAAAAAGTAATTTTATCTTTAGTGTCATTATATCTAATGATTTTAATAACAAAGGTTTAATATTCATACTTTAGAGCTTCTTAATATTTAATGCTCTTTTTATACCGAAGTCTTTTAATTATTTTTACAATAAACAAGGCAATCAAACCAACTAATAAACCAATAAAAAATTCTGTAATTATTGAGGGTACACCATGCAAAATATCATGTAAAAAGTCAATATTATGAACAAATATCCCTCCTGCTACTAATAACAAGGCAACGGTGCCAATAAAAGCTAAACTTTTAATTACTTTGGGTAAGGCATTTATGAGAAAAGTTCCAATAAAATTTGATATTCCTTTTTTACCATTACTTGATTTAATAAGTTTGTAGCCTATGTCATCCATTCTTACAATAAGCGCTACAATACCATAAACCCCTACAGTTGCAATTATGGCAACAATTGACACTACAATAATTTGTGTGGAAATGGGTTTATCTACTACTGTGCCAAGCGCAATAATTACAATTTCAACAGATAGAATAAAATCGGTTACAATAGCTGATTTAATCTTCTTTTTTTCGAGTGCTAAGGTTTCATCTTCTGTAAGTGTTTCATCTTCAATATCATCTTTTGAATGTTTGTGAGGCACAAAATATTCATATATTTTTTCGGCACCTTCATAAGCTAAATATATTGCACCTAATACTAAGATTAATATAACAGCCCAAGGTAAAAATGCACTTAAAAGAAAAGCAAAAGGCAGAATAATTAATTTATTTATAAAAGACCCCTTTGTTATAGCCCATAATACCGGTATTTCGCGTGACGAAACAAAACCCGAAGCTTTTTCTGCATTAACCGCCAAATCATCTCCTAAGATACCTGCCGTTTTTTTTGTTGCAACTTTACTCATTACCGCAACATCGTCCATAACTGCAGCAATATCATCTAGTAGTGCAAAAAAACCTGATGCCATTTTTAGTTGATTTTTTGATTAATTGAAGTTTATTTTTTACTACTATAACTTTATAGCACTTCCTTTTTGTTTAAAATTTGAACCTTTATAATAGGCTTTAAAGTCATACGATTTACCCTCAATTTTAGTTATTTTTACATGAAAAGGAGTGCTGTCTAATTCGTTTTTTGGATGTAATTTAGTCAAAATATATTCAAAATTGGATTTCCATTCTATAGCAAAAGTATCTTTTATATTATTATAGGTTTCTATTTGAATAGTGTCATTTCTAACAGCAATAGATGTCACATCAGAATCTTCCAAAAAAGTTTTAAACGTTCCGGTTTTAAAATCTGTGACGTTAGTATTGCCGTTACAGGAAACAAGGATAGTCAATATAATTATGATGAATAAATAACGCATTATATATGATATTTTATGATTAAATTGATGTTATATACCTGTATAATTACTTGGGGTAATGGCTTTTAATTCGGTTTTGATAGCATCAGAAATATCTAAACTATCAATAAAATTAGCCATACTTTTTTGATTGATGACGGTATTGGTTCTGGTCAATCCTTTTAAAGCTTCATACGGATTCGGATAATTCTCTCTACGTAAAATAGTCTGAATTGCTTCAGCTACAACCGCCCAATGGTCTTCTAAATCTTCTTCAAATTTTTCTTTGTTCAATAATAATTTATTCAACCCTTTTAAAGTAGAAATAAAACCAATAATAGTATGTGCAAAAGGCACACCTACATTTCGTAATACAGTTGAATCAGTCAAATCACGTTGTAAACGAGAGATAGGTAGTTTTGCTGATAAATGCTCAAAAATAGCATTTGCTAACCCTAGGTTTCCTTCAGAATTCTCAAAATCTATAGGATTTACTTTATGTGGCATAGCTGATGAACCGACTTCGCCCTTTTTAATTTTTTGTTTAAAGTAGTTCATCGAAATATATGTCCAAAAATCTCTATTAAAATCAATAATAATGGTATTTATACGTTTTAAAGCATCAAAAATACCGGCTAAATGATCGTAATGTTCTATCTGAGTAGTTGGAAAGGAATGATGTAAGCCTAATACTTTCTCAACAAAGTGAGTTCCAAAATTTTTCCAATCTATCTTAGGGTATGCTACTTTATGTGCATTGTAATTTCCGGTTGCACCGCCAAATTTTGCAGCATAAGGTATCTGTTGTAGTTGCTTTATCTGTTGTTCTATACGTTCTACAAAGACCATAATTTCTTTACCTAAACGTGTTGGTGATGCGGGTTGCCCATGTGTTCTTGCTAACATCGGTATTGTTTTCCATTCATCGGCTAAGGCTCTTAATTTTTTAAGTAAACTAGCAATTTCTGGATAATACACATTATCAAAAGCATCATTGATAGATAATGGAACAGCCGTATTATTGATGTCTTGTGAAGTGAGTCCGAAATGAATAAATTCTTTATGTTGTTCTAAATCTAATCCGTCAAATTTTTCTTTGATAAAATACTCTACAGCTTTGACATCGTGATTGGTAATTTTTTCAATGTTTTTTATTTGTTGTGCATCAGCTACAGAGAAATCGTTATAAATTTTTCGTAAGTCAGTATATTTATTTCTATCAAAATTATGAAGTTGCGGTAACGGTATTTCGCATAAAGCAATAAAATATTCAATTTCTACTTTTACACGATATTTTATAAGTGCTTCTTCAGAGAAATAATTTGCCAATGATTCGGTTTTATTTCTATAACGCCCATCAATTGGTGAAATAGCATTCAAACTGTTTAATTCCATTCATTTTTAAATTGAGACTGTAAAAATAAATGAATTAGGTAGAACAGAAAAGTAATAATAGGGTTTTCTAAGCTGCTGTATTTTTTGACATAGATTCTAACACCTTTTTTGCTCTAGTTGCATAGCCTGGACTTTCAGAAGAAAGGTTTTTCTCAATAATCATTTTAAGTTCATAGTGAATCCAACCTGTTTTTATACCCAAATAATACAATGATTCCATTGCATGAGCTTTGGTGGCAACTTTATAATCACTTAATAACCATTTAAAACAAGTTTCAATCATCTGCGAAACATGATCTTGAGTTAAGGTAAGTTTTATAGGTGTTTCAAATTTTGAATTATAATCTTGAGCTACTAAGTTGCAAATTTTTGCAATAGATCTAACAGCACTTTCTTCTTTAACATTTGAGATGCTATCAATAAAATAAGTCAGGTTAAACGCTAACCAATCAAGACGCTTTTCACATACTAACTCTAGTATCCAAATAGCTTTAACAGAAAGGTCATTGCCTTGTTCAAATGCAATTTCAATTAGAGATTGAAATAACTCTTGATCTTTTAAAACCTTTTTAGTTATTTTAACTCTATTCTCTCTGCCTGCATCTTGAATGGCATTCAATTCCTTTAATAAGGAATATTTCGACGTGTCTTTTATTGTTTTCACCCGTTTAAATTTACAAAATTTTGGTATAAACCAATAGTATTGGATATATGTAAACTAAAATTTTACTAAAATATTATATAAGTCTACTATTATTTGAGAGTATAAAATATAAAGAATTA
>CAZHYX010000175.1:6486-6916 GCA_964536675.1 uncultured Flavobacteriaceae bacterium | reverse complement strand
CAATTCGTTTTCAAATTCAGATAATTGCTTATAGATTAATTTAAAACACAATGAATCATCATATTCATTTTTATTCTTTAAACCGGATTCTAAACTACAAAAAGTCAATATTCCATCAAGAATAGTTCCTTTAAAAACATTCATATTTCCCAAGCCAATATCTAATGCAAACAATCTAAATGAATCTTTTTCATCGTCACAGCCTATAGTATTATTCATAGTAATAATACTATTCTCATTTGTAAGTTTTACCTTTTCAGTAATAAATGTATTTTCTAATGAAAAAATAGCTGAGCCACTGCCGGTTTTAATCCAACCACTAGATGGCATTGAACTATACACAACCACATCAAATTCACCTATCAAATAATGAATCTTACTAAAACGATTATTTAATACTTCTTTATTGATAGTTGACATGTATCCCAAC
>CAZHYX010000175.1:5683-6406 GCA_964536675.1 uncultured Flavobacteriaceae bacterium | reverse complement strand
AATTTTAACATTTAGAATAGTTATCTAATCAATTAAAGTTTTAATAGACTTTTCATGTAAAAAAAGTATTTTAAAGAAAAAAATAGTCAATACTGATAATCATTTTCTTTGCCGATAAATAATTACCAATATTTTACACTGAAAAAGTAAAAAGAAAGATTATATGAATTGATTTATCTTAAATATATTCCTGAAGGCACTACATCTTTTATTGAGATTTACTTACTCCTTAGAAGCTCCAAAAGAATTTAGTACTTTGATATACATATAGGGGCTTACTTTTTTATAACCTGTATTCCCTAAAGCTTCTCCTTCTTTATTTAAAACAACAACAAAAGGAAAATGCCCATCTAGATTGTATTTTTCTTTCAGCTTTTTATTCTTTTTTTGTAGCTCCTCACTTAATCTATTTTCTTCCTTTCTTGTAAACTCAGCTTTAAGCATCACAAAATGCTCCTGAGCATACTCCTTAAATTCAGCGTTATTCCACATTTCTTTTTCAAATCTAATACACAATGCATTCCAATCTGAACCCTGAAACACTAATATAATTTTTCGATTTTTTTCGTTGGCTATTTTTTTTGCTTCATCAATATCGGTAAGCCATTCTTGTGCTTGGGTAGTAAAAGAAACACAGACAAATAGGTAACAAAGAAGTACAGTTTTTCTCATGTTGAGTGGGGATTTAATATCATATTATAACGTATAAAAACACCTCTTTAG
>CAZHYX010000175.1:0-5666 GCA_964536675.1 uncultured Flavobacteriaceae bacterium | reverse complement strand
ATAATTTATTTATTTAACTATACTTTAACGTATATTCACAATTTGAGGTAATGAACTCGTTTAAGCTTTTTCCATTTAGAGTATAACTACTTAGGAAAAACTTTATAAATATCGCTACGTTTTAAAAATCTTGCTATTTCAACAATATTATTTTCACAATAATAACCAAGCCTATAATCGCCTGTTCTAACTCTATAAGCAGAAGAATTACCCGACAATCTTTTATTGTTTTTGATGCTTTTTAAATCGTTAGCGTTTTCAATATCAATAATGATGTTCTTAATCTTAGACTTTAAAGTATTGTTCTTAATTTTCTTAAGATCTTTTTTGAAGCTATTTAAAAATATAACTTCCATTAATTTTCCAATATATCCATTATTTCATCACGGCTTACTGTTTCATTCCTATCAACTTGTTGCATTAATAGTAAAAGCCCTAAATCTTCCTTCTCTTCATCTGAAAGGTTTTTAAGACGCTCTTTTTCTTTGACCTGTACATAAAATAAAATTGCTTTTTCCATCAATCGTTTAACACTCAATTGTTCAAATGCTGATATTATTTTTAATTTTGTTAAAGTAGTTTCTTCAATATCTATATTTTTTCTCATAATTATTTAATTTACACAAATATACAAAAATATATTATATGCATAATATACATTATATGTTTAAGCCTATCAAAATGTTAAAATTAAGCAATAAAATCACTCTCACATAATTTTGCAATACAACTCTAAATTTGGTTTGCCCCACACATTAGATGAACAATCACATAAATATTTAATTTTTTGATTTTAGGTTTAACTTGTTCCTGTTCTAAACTACGAATACTGAGTAAAAATACTTCCGGATGCTTCGGGACTGAAATCGAGGTACGGAATTCAGCGAATCAAAAAAATAGAAAGCTTTGAGCTAAAGCAATTCACACTATAAAATTACTATTCGTAGTCGCTTTCTAAAAAAACATCGCTAAAGTCCCTTTAAGGGGACATTCCATTAAATTTTATTACTAGAACACACCCTTCAAATCATCCCAAAAATCAGTATAAGATTTTGTAACCACCTCAGCATCCTCGATTGTTATGGGCACTTTTAAAGCTAAAAGTGCAAATGCCATTGCCATACGATGGTCATTATAGGTTTGTATGGTGCAATTTTTATTAATTGTTAAAGATGGTTTTAAATACAAACTCTCATTGGTCACAGCAATATCAGCACCTAGTTTTGTCAATTCAGTATCTAAGGCAACTAACCTATCTGTTTCTTTAATTTTTAAAGTATGTAAGCCTGTAAGGTTACAAGCTAATCCTAATCCGAAACAGGTGACGGCTATTGTTTGGGCAATATCGGGAGCGTGTTTCAGGTTAAGAGATTCTTCGTTAGCACTCTGAATGACATTCGTTTTTGTAACGGTAATTGAATTATTTTGAAATGTAGTTCCCACGCCAAACTCATTATAAATATCTGATAAACAACTATCACCTTGTAAGCTTTTTTTTTTATAAGATGATAATTTTATGGTGGTTCCTACTTCACTTAAAGCAACCAAACTATAAAAATAAGAAGCCGAACTCCAATCAGATTCTATTACTATTGTTTTATCTTCAATATACTGTTTTGGATTAACTTTTATATAATTTCCTTTAAAATGGGTTGAAATTCCTAATTGATTTAGCAAATTCAATGTCATTTCTAAATAAGGACGGGAAGTGATTTCGCCCAGTAATTCAATTTCTAATCCGTTTTCTAAAGATGGCGCTATCAATAATAGTGCAGAAATATATTGACTACTCACATTTCCATTAATATTTACCTTATTTTTAGTGAGTTTTTTTCCTTTTATCCTTAGTGGTGGATACCCTTCTTTATCAACATATTCAATAGTTGCACCTAAACTTCGCAAAGCATCAACCAATATTTTAATAGGTCTGTTTTGCATCCGTTCTGAACCTGTCAATACAATTTCTCTCTCATCTAACACAGAAAAATAAGCCGTTAAAAAACGCATAGCAGTTCCGGCATGACCAATATCAATCAATTCTTCGCTATGACTCAGTGCTTGTGTTAAATGCTTACTGTCATCAGAATCCGATACATTTTCTAGCTTTAAATTAGGGTAAAACTGTTGTAAGATTAACAATCGGTTTGATTCACTTTTTGAACCAGAAATGGTGATTTCTGTATTACGTATCTGTTTATCTGTATAATCTAATAATAAATTCATTTATAAACTATCAATATTTATTGCTAATTTTAACTATTAATTCAACTACAACAAAATGAAAAAAACAATACTCCTTTTTGTTAGTATTTTATTACTAACAAGCTATTCTAGTCTCGCCCAAAAATACAAAAGAAAAACTCAACAAAACACCACACAATTTGCAGAAAAATATTATGATGCCATACAATGGCGAAATATCGGTCCTTTTAGAGGTGGTCGTAGTGCTGCCGTAACTGGTGTTTCAGGTAAAGCAAATTTATTTTATATGGGTTCAACCGGTGGTGGTATATGGAAAACTACTGATGCTGGTAATACATGGGAAAATATTTCAGATACATTTTTTGGAGGTTCCGTCGGGTCTATTGCAGTTAGTGAATGGGATAATAACGTGATTTATGTTGGCAATGGTGAAAAAACTGTTCGTGGTAATGTTTCGTCAGGAGACGGAATTTGGAAATCTGTCAACGCAGGGAAAACTTGGAAACACATAGGTTTAAAAAACTCTAGACATATACCTCGTATAAAAATTCATCCTAAAAATCCCGATATAGTCTATGCAGCGGTCTTAGGTGATCTCTATAAATCTTCAACTGAAAGAGGTGTTTATAAATCTATTGACGGTGGCACTTCCTGGAAAAAAGTATTGTTTGCTAATGCAGATACCGGTGCTGTTGACCTGATAATCGACCCTAATAATGCACGAATTTTGTATGCAACAACTTGGAATGTAAGGAGAACACCATATAGCCTATCTAGTGGTGGTGAGGGCTCTGCCTTATGGAAAAGTATAGATGGTGGAGATACTTGGAAAAATATTTCCGAAAACGAAGGTCTCCCAAAAGGTCTTTGGGGAATTAGTGGCGTTACTGTTTCACCCGTAAACTCTGATATTGTTTGGGCAATCATTGAAAATAAAAATGGTGGTGTTTACAAATCAATTGATGCTGGTAAAACTTGGAAATTAATAAACAGCGAACGTAAATTACGTCAACGTGCTTGGTATTATACTCGTTTATATGCTGATACGCAAGATGAAAACGGATTATATGTCTTAAATGTTCGTTATCATCATTCAAAAGATGGTGGAAAAACCTTTAGCACACATAATGCGCCACATGGTGATCATCACGATTTATGGATAGCACCAGAAGATAATCAACGGATGGTCATTGGTGATGATGGTGGCGCTCAGGTAAGTTTTGATGCGGGTAAAAATTGGACAACCTATCACAATCAAGCTACTTCACAGTTCTATAGAGTTACTACTGACAATCATTTTCCGTATCGTATCTATGGAGCGCAGCAAGATAATTCTACCATCCGTATAGCACACAGAACCAATGGACGGTTTATTACAGAAAAAGACTGGGAATCTACAGCTGGTGGAGAAAGTGCACATATAGCAGTTGACCCAACTGACAATAACATCGTTTATGGCGGAAGTTATGGCGGGTTTTTAACACGAGTAAACCATAAAACCAAAGAAACAAGAGCTATTAATGTATGGCCAGATGACCCAATGGGGCATGGAGCAGAAGATTTTAAATATCGTTTTCAATGGAACTTTCCAATATTTTTCTCGCCTAATAATCCGAAAAAATTATATGCAGCTTCTAATTATTTACATGTAACCATTAATGAAGGTCAATCATGGGAAATCATTAGTCCTGATTTAACCAAGAACGACCCCAAAACATTAGGCGTTTCAGGTGGACCAATTACCAAAGACAACACAGGTGTTGAATATTACGGGACTATTTTCGCTGCTGTAGAATCTCCTTTTGAGAAAGACCTTATTTGGACAGGCTCTGATGATGGATTGGTTCACATTACTAAAAATGGTGGTAAAAACTGGCAAAATGTAACACCTAAAAATATGCCAACATGGATGATGATTAACTGTATTGAAATTGACCCATTCAATAAAGGAGGTGCCTATATTGTTGGTACAAAATATAAATCTGGTGATTATAAACCTTATATATACAAAACCGAAAATTATGGTCAAACTTGGAGACTCATCGTAAACGGAATTGAAAATGAAGACTTTACCAGAGCTTTACGTGCTGACCCTATCCGTAAAGGATTGTTATATGCAGGTACAGAACGCGGTATGTACATTAGTTTTGATGACGGAACTAGCTGGAAAAAATTTCAATTAAACTTACCAATTGTTCCTATCACAGATCTGGCAATTAAAAATAATAATTTGATCGCTGCAACCCAAGGACGTTCTTTTTGGTTGATTGATGATTTAACTCCACTACATCAACTAAACAACAACCTTATTAATGAAGATTTCTTTTTAAATAAACCTATGGATAGTTATAGAATGGGTGGTGGTAATGGCAAAACATCAAAAACACAAGGGCAAAATCATTACGGTGGTATTGCTATTAATTTTTATGTAAAAGATACCGCTCAAGCGGATACCATTACACTATCATTTTTAGATAAAAATAAAAAATTAATAAAGAAATTTACCAACCGTCCTGGTAAAGAAGAAAAAGACCTCACATTAAAAGTAAAACCCGGAAGCAATCAATTTAACTGGAATATGATGTATACAGATGCTGAAAAAGTAAAAGGCATGATTTTATGGTGGGCTTCCCTTAGCGGACCAAAAGCCTTACCTGGAACATATACGGTAGAATTAACCAAAAATAATGTAACAAAATCTCAAGAGTTTACCATTTTGAAAGACCCGAGAAGTGAGGCAAGTAAAGAAGATATGCAGGCTCAATTTGATTTTATTTTAGAAGTAAGAAATAAAATGACAGAAATACACAAAGCATTAAAAAATGTAACAAAGGTGAAAACACAAATAAAACGACTTAAAAAATCGATTACTGATAAAGAGAAGTACAAAGAGTTACTAGACTTTGCAAGTAACATTTCTAAAGAAGTGAGTGTAATTGAAAAGAATTTATATCAGACAAAAAGTAAGAGTAATCAAGACCCTTTGAACTTCCCTATCCGGTTAAATAATAAATTAGGACATCTAAATTCATTGACTTCAATTGGTAATTTTAGACCTACAGACCAAGCAGTAGCTTTTAAGAATGAAATCACTAAACAGATTGATAAAGAGTTAGCTGATTTGTATAAAATATTTAATACTGACGTTAAAGAACTCAATAAAAAAGTTAAAGAAAGTACGGTTGATTTGATTCAGTTGGATTAAATCTTTTTTAGTTTAGGTGGTTGTATGAAAAATAGATTTAATACCAATTTAATTATAAAAGTTGTCATTAATAAATTGAATTATTTTTTGCTTAGATGAGGCAAAAAAACAAAGTATAGTATTAATTATAGTTTCTTTTTTTAACAAAATATAAGTGAAAAAGGAACAATTTATATGGCTAGTTTTATGGTTAAATTGGTATAATATGTCTTCCTGAGCATTATCGAAATACAAATATATTTGTATTGAAGATAGAAAG
>CAZHYX010000174.1:5406-6919 GCA_964536675.1 uncultured Flavobacteriaceae bacterium | reverse complement strand
ATGACCGAACTGGAAAAGAACTATTTATTATCTTTGAAAAAAGTTAATTCATGAAGCGTTCAATTATACTTACCAATACTGAAATTCAGCATAAAATCAAACGGATTGCGTTTCAGATTTATGAGAATAATAGCAATCAAAAAGAAGTGGTTATTGCTGGGATTGCCAGTAATGGATTTCTACTTGCAAAAAAGTTAAAGGTCGCATTAGAAAAAATATCACCCATAAAAGCTATTCTTTGTGAAGTAAAAATTGACAAGAAGAATCCGTTAAACCCAGTGAAAACTTCTATCACTGCTACAGAGTATAAAAACAAATCGTTAGTATTAGTTGATGATGTATTAAATTCTGGTACAACACTAATGTATGCAGTACGACACTTTTTAAATGTACCATTGAAACAGTTTAATACAGCTGTATTGGTAAATAGAAATCATAAAAAATATCCGGTAAAGGCTGATTTTAAGGGTATTTCACTTTCAACTTCTTTACAAGAACATATCACTGTAGAAGTAGCAGGTAATAAAATTATAGCATATTTAAATTAATCTCTTCCACAATTTCAGTTTTGGTTTTATTATCAACAATTATAGTAAAATCGGCTTGCTCATAATAAGATGCCCGTTCAAATAAATGCTTTGCAATAAATTCTTTTAAATCTTTATCTGCAATTGTGGCAATCAATGGTCTTTTCTGTTTATTTTTTGGTTTAGATAATTTAGTGTAAATAGCATTTATAGACCCTTTTAAATATATGCTTTTTGCATTTACTTTTATAAGTTCAATATTATTTCCATAACATGGTGTTCCTCCACCAATGGCTAAAATAAAATCTTTGTTTTGATGTAATAATTCAGTTAAAGCTTCCGTTTCTTTTCTTCTAAAGTAAACCTCTCCCTTCGTTTTAAATATTTCTGGTATACTATTTGTCTCTTTTTTAGATATATAATCATCTAAATCTACAAAAGGTAAATTGCGTTTTTTAGCTATTTTTTTGCCTATTGATGACTTACCACTAGCCATATACCCTAACAATACTATTGTCATAAAAAATTGATTTTTAACATACTATATCCTATGGCAAATATCGTAGAAATTTTTTTAAAAAATAAGTTGCTAAATAAATATTTGATAGTATATTTGCATCCGAAATTGATTGACCTGGTAGCTCAGTTGGTAGAGCATCTCCCTTTTAAGGAGAGGGTCCTGGGTTCGAGCCCCAGCCAGGTCACGGAGTGACATTTAAACCTGCTTTTTTTAGCAGGTTTTTTTATTTATAAAACTGAGGTAAAGAAGTTTATACTGAGCCTTGTTGAAGTGAGTCCCAGCTAGGTCATAAATTTATATAAAAAGTTATTCATTATAGGATAACTTTTTTTAATTTTGGCACTTTCTTATTGCACACGTGGCGGAATTGGTAGACGCGCTAGCTTGAGGGGCTAGTATCCATTAGGATGTGGAAGTTCGAATCTTCTCGTGTGTACTATTTGAAAAATAGTGTCAGATAATCCCA
>CAZHYX010000174.1:0-5306 GCA_964536675.1 uncultured Flavobacteriaceae bacterium | reverse complement strand
CTAATTTTAAATATTATTTAAATATAATGTGAAGTTCTCCCGATACTTCGGGATTCTCGTGTGCACTATTTGAAAAATAGTGTCAGATAATCCCACTAATTTTAAATATTATTTAAATATAATGTGAAGTTCTCCCGATACTTCGGGATTGTCGTGTGCACAATTAATCAAATTCTAATAGTTAAAATAACAAATCCCAAAAACTTATATATTGTCACTAAGCCACTATTTTAGAATTTGAGTTTTGTTACTTCTAACTTATTATAGTTTGGTATCCTTTTTGTAATTAATTAACAAATATTCATTGAATTATTAGTATCATTGCAAAATGCAAAGAATAGTTTATACATTATTAACATTTATGTTCATTATCAATGCTTTTTCGCAAGAAAAAGTGTCTGGTTTGACCGTACAAGATTCTATCAAAACCTTAAAAGGTAGAATTATTAATGTTAATGATAAAAAACCATTACAAAGCGCACATATTCTTAATTTAAATTCTGTAGAAGGTACAATTACTAATAGTAAAGGCTTATTTCAAATTCCTGCACAGGCAAATGATACTATTTTTATTTCCTATATCGGCTATCAATCAATTAAGCTAAAAGTAACTAAAGACTTATTAAAAGGGAATGAATTGGTAATTGCAATACATGAGAAGACTGTAAATATTAATGAAGTTACCGTTAAAGCGCATAATTTAATTGGAGTACTTGTTATTGATGCAAAAAATGTACCAAGTGATCAATTTACTAGAATACATATTGACGGACTACCACAAGCTTATGAAGTTGGTAGACCACAAACAAAAGACTATACTTCTTTGGCTGGCGCCTTTTTTAATCCACTTGATTTTTGGTATCAAAAATTTGGAAAAAAACCTAAAGAGTTAAAAAAATTAAGAAAATTGAAGCAAGAGGATAATCTAAGAGATATCATGGAGGAAAAATTTAGTAGAGAAATCTTGATGGATTATATGGATATGAGTCGTAAGGAATTAAATGATCTTTTAAAAGAGTGTAATTATTCTAATAACTTTATTAGAAAAGCTAGTGATTTACAAGTAATAGAGGCTGTGTTAGAGTGTTATGAAAACTATAGAGCAATTAAAAAAGGGAAAGTCTCAAAAGATAAAATTAGAATTAATAATATTGATCAGAATTAAAAAAAGCCAGTCCTGATAGTTATCAGGACTGGCTTTTTATTTTGTCTATTCCTTGTTATATTAATTATTTCCCAAAATCAAAGGCATACCATCTTTATCTCCAACAATTACTACTTTTGAATTAGGCGATTCAGATAGTTTTAAAGTAGCTTCAATACCTTTATCTCTTAAAATTTTATCTGTTAACGAAGCGCTTAAAATTTTATTAGCATCCGCTTTACCCTGAGCTTCAATAATTTGACGCTGTGCTTCTTTACTCGCTTTTTCTAATCTAAATTCATATTCTAATGATTCTTGCTCTTGTCTTAATTTACGTTCAATTGCTTCTTTAATAGTTGATGGCAAGGTAACATCACGTACCAGAATATCATTAATTTGTACGTGCTGTCGTATAGATTTCTTAGATACTTCTTCAAAAATTTCTTTTTGAATGACATCTCTTTTACTTGAATATAGTTGTTCAGGGGTATATCTTCCAACTACACTTCTTCCTGCTGAACGTACTTCAGGTATTATAACTACATCTAAATAGTTTTCTCCTTTTGTTTTATGTAAGAGGCCTAATTCATCAATTTTTGGTTGATACAATACTGATACATCTAATTTAATTTCTAATCCGTTAGATGATAATACTTCCATATCTTTTATAAACATATTTTGCTGACGTACATTGTAAATATCAACACGATTCCAAGGTGCTACTATGTGAAATCCTTCACCTAATGGCGGTTGATCTATAACCACTCCTCCGTCAAAGCGTTTCCATAACACGCCTGCTTCACCTCTATCTACTGTGACAAATGATTTTGAAAATAATATAATTGCTAAGATGGCTAAAAAAACCATCGGTAATATTGCTTTAGGTAATTGTAATTGATTGTTACTCATTGTATTAAAATTTAATTATTATTATATTAGTCCTCTATACTTTCTGATGAACCATTCTAAACTGAATAATAGAATGGCTAAGCTAAGTAACCATTTCCATTCGATTAAAGATACAATTTTTTCTTTACTTTTTTGAACTGTAACATATCTTTTATCTGATAATAGATTTGTAATTAATCTATCAGTCCCATTTATATGAAAATAGTTACCACCTGAACGGTTAGCTATCTTTTTTAAATGGTCAGTATTAGCTGTAGTAAATTGTTGCTCAATGTCATACTGAGAAACTGTAAAATTTCCGCTTTTAGTTATCGTATGCTTATCAACAGTAACCCTGAAATTATAATCTCCTGGGCTTAAATTACTTAAAATCACTTCAAAGGCATTATTTTTTAAAGTGAAGGGTAGCTTTTTAATTTCTTTAGTAGTTTTCTTAGTAAGCATTAAAAGCAAACTAGCTGAGTTATCGAATGTATAGGTAGCATCAAAAAATTGTGCGCCAATTATCATATCACCATTATTATATACAAATGGTTTATATGTTATCTCTAATTGATTTGAACGTTTATTCGAAGATAAATATTGAATTAATTTATTAAAAAAATTGTCAAACCTTTCAAATGATTGCTGCTCAACATTAGTAAACATACGCCATTTCCAACTGTTTTCACCGAACAATACAGCACCTCTCCTATTATTATCAGTAAATGTTGTTAATAAAGGGTTCTCAGTAGTATAATTAGAAATACTTTGATATAAAATGGTTTTATGTGGAACAGAAAAAGTGACGTTCCCAAAATAATCTTCTAAAGGGGGAAAATTACTAAAACCAATATCATCAGTTATAAATTCATCATAGTTATGATTAAATACCGCTGAATAGTTTTCTTTCTTATTTATATATTTTTTTGTAAAAAATTGTTGCATTGAATTTAAAAAACTCCAATCGGTTTGAGAGCCAGTTATTACAAATAGATTAATAGGATTATTAATAACTGCCTTAAATACTTTGGTGAATTTTTTTGTTGGTTGATATAATATAACTAATTGATAATCTTTCAATTGAATATTCTTACTTAAATTATTTTCAACTATAACTTTACGTTGTTTATTGCTTTCAATTGAACGCTTTAGCATACTAATATCAGGGTGATTTATAGAACTTACTATTAAAATTTTTGCTTGTTCATTTAGCACTTCTACACTAAAGTTTTTTACGTTATTTATAGTGTTTTTTTCATTTTTAAGTGTACTGATTGTGCATTTATAATTCTGCATTCCCACAGTATTTGCCGATAAATGAAATAGTATTTTATGTGAGTTTTGTTGATTAGAAAATTCAATTTGTTTTTTAAACACTACAATATTGCGATGCTTTATTGTAAGCTGTTTTTTTATAGTTTCATTTCCGTCATATTCTAAAAAAACTTCAACCGGAAATTTATTATTTAAATTGGTATATGAATTTACATTTATTTGATTAATCTTCAAATCATCATAATTCAAGGTATCTCCTACCACAACAGGATATAGTTGTTGGCTAGATTTATAGAATTCATAACTCGAACCGTAAGTTTGATTTCCGTCAGTAATCAAAATTGTTGGTGCAATATGCTCTTTATTAAATGATGTTAGTGTTTGGAGTGCTTTTAATATGTTTGTTTTTGGCTGATCAAAACTAAAAGAATCTTGTTGATATAAATCATCAGTAAGTGCATAATAATTGACATTAAATTTTTTATTGATTGCTGTGTTATTCTTTAATTCATTTACAAATTTAATAACTATATCGTCATGTTTTGTATATGCAATTGATGACGAATTATCTACAACTACATTAAGTGTAGGCAATATTTCTATTAATTGTTGCGATTTTATTTTTGGATTGATCAACAATAATAATAACGTAAAAACAGCTAAAAATCGTAATGCTGCCAATACGATATTTCTTGTATTTCTATGTTTAGTTTTATAGAAATACTGAAAAAAAGCCACCATAAATGCAATGATAACTGCTAAAGCAATATAAAAAACTGTGATTAATGACATTTAATAATTACGGTTACAGTACAAGATAAAGGTTTCACAAAATCGTAAATCGAAATTCTAAAATTAGGTAAGCATTCCTCCATCAACATTGAGGGTTTGTCCGGTAATATATGTAGACATCTCAGATGCTAAAAATACACAAGCATTTGCTATATCTTCAGGAGATCCGCCACGTTTAAGCGGAATAGAATCTCTCCATCCTTTTACAGTATCTTCCGGTAATGAAGCTGTCATTTCAGTTTCAATAAATCCTGGTGCAATGGCATTACAACGTATATTTCTAGAACCCAATTCTAAGGCTACAGATTTTGTAAATCCTAATATTCCGGCTTTTGAAGCTGCATAATTAGTTTGACCGGCATTACCTTTTACGCCAACAACAGAACTCATATTTATAATAGAGCCACTTCGTTGTTTCATCATAGGTCTGATTACTGCTTTTGTCAAATTAAAGACTGATTTTAAATTTATCTCAATTACCTTATCAAAATCTTCTTCAGACATGCGCAATAATAAATTATCTTTTGTAACTCCGGCATTATTGATAAGAATATCAATTGACCCAAATTCTTCCAACACATTTTTAGCTAATTCTTGTGCCGCATC
This sequence comes from uncultured Flavobacteriaceae bacterium, assembly GCA_964536675.1. Classification (GTDB taxonomy): domain Bacteria; phylum Bacteroidota; class Bacteroidia; order Flavobacteriales; family Flavobacteriaceae; genus Aureibaculum. The sequence continues at coordinate 598 of CAZHYX010000174.1, read as the reverse complement.
AAAGTTTGCAGCATTTGATTGATAGCCTTTAGCTTTTACCCCATAAGAACTTAATTCTTTTTCTAAAGCAACAGCAGCATCAACAGATGAACTGTAGGTAAATGCAATATTGGCACCTTGTTTCGCAAAAGTTTCAGCAATTCCTTTACCAATTCCTCTAGTTGCTCCTGTAATTATTGCTGTTTTATTTTCTAAAAGCTTCATATATATTTATTAATATAATTATATCAAAATCAAAGATAGTAAAATACTTTATGTTACTATAAATGAAATATACATATATATGCATAGAAGCTATTTTAACATTTTATTTAACAAATCTTGTAACTTTTTCTCTAGCTTGGCGTCTTCTAATAAACTACTAAATTTATAATCAATGAAAAAATTAGCACTGTTATCATTAGTATTTTTACTAATGATAGCTTGTAAAAACACAAAAAAAGACGACAAAGTCGCATTGACACCTCCACCAACTATTACCGTTGAAGATTTTTTTAAAAATTCAGAAAAAAGAACATTTAGGTTATCTCCAAATGGAGAATATATAGCTTATATGGCACCTTACAAAAAGAGAATGAATATTCATGTAAGGAAATTT
>CAZHYX010000173.1:4806-6937 GCA_964536675.1 uncultured Flavobacteriaceae bacterium | reverse complement strand
ATTCTAATAGTTTTGTTCTAAATACAAAATTATATTTTGCTCTAATTAAGCTTGATTGCGCATTTACCAATCTATTTCGCACTTGCTCAAAATCAAAAGAATTTGTGGCTCCTAAATTATAACGCTCTTGTGCAAATGTAAAAGATTGCTCTTGAGCTTTCACAGACTTTTCAGCCGCTTCATACTCTTTTAGTGTTGCCTTCGCATTTATATAAGCACGTTCTATAGCTTCTCTTAATACTCTTTTTGAATCGTCTAAGTTCACTTGTGATATTGACTGATTAATCTTTGCTCTATTTACATTTGCTTTAACCTGACCTCTACTAAAAATCGGAATACTCAAATTTAAACCTATAAACTCACCTAAATTATTATCAAGTTGATCAAAAAAAGGAAACTGAAAAGTTGGAGAGTTTATGTCATCTTTAACACCTTGTCTGTGATTATAAACGGTACTCAAACCCGCACTTAATGATAAACTTGGTAAATAGTTAGATTTAGCAATTTTAATTCCGGTTTCAGAATTTAGTAATGCCAATTCAGCACTTTTGATTTCTGGTTGACTATCAACTGCTTTTGCAAAAATTTCCCCAGTATTATTATATAATAATGCTACCGAACTAATATTTACAGTAATCTCTTCAATATCAAAATCTTGATTAGGTATTTGTAACAATTGTGATAAATCTAATAACGATAAGGCTAAATTATTCTCTGCCGTTACTACAGCATTTTCATCATTTACTTTAGTAGCTTCAACTTCTAATAAATTACCTTTAGGTTGCACCCCAGCATCTACTAACTCTTTGGTTCTAGTAAGCTGTTGTTCACTAATTATAATCTGAGCTTGTGCAATTTTTAAATTCTCTTTATTAAATAACACATTAAGATAAGAGTTTACAATATTTAAAGAAATATCATTCTTCATTTTTTCTAAATCAAGTAAGCTGGCTTTATAAGAAGTTTTAGATTGTAATAAACTGTTCTTATTACTAAACCCGTTAAACAAATTCATCTGTGTATTCAATCCAAAACTATTGGAGCGCCTGTCTATAGAAACTCTGGAGTTTGTTGTTGCATCAAAGCCAGAACCGAAACTAAAATTTTGAGAGGCAGTAGCCGAAACCCCTGGTAAAAAATTTCCTTTTGCAGTAGTTATATCCTCTTTTCTTAAATCAGTAGTATAACTTGCTCTTTTTACAGATAAGTTATGTTTTAACGCATGATTTACACATTCTTTTAATGTCCATTTTTTATCTTGAGCGAACGAAGTGATAATTACAAAGAATGTAATTAGAATACTTAATTTTGTCTTCATGTAAACATATTATTTTTTAGCTAGTTAAAAACCAAAAACTCTTTTAAAAGTAATAATTAAATCTGGTTTTATAGATTTTTAATTTTCTATATGACGAATAAAAGTAAAACTTGTTACACTTTATTTTTCTTATTGAAATGTTAAAGTTTCTTCTTTTTCCAATTTCTATACAAAAGAAAGCCTGCAACACCTACCAAAATATAAGGAAAAACCATTAAATAGAGAATACCTGAGTTTAACCCTTCAGCCACATCAGCATCACCAGATTCTACTACAGCTTTGCACATGGCACATTGTGCTCTAGTGAGTTGCGAAAACAATAAAATGAATATGATAATTATTTTTTTCATTAGTAATAAGGCGAAATCATTATATAAACTACAACTCCAGATACCGCTACATACAACCATAACGGAAATGTAAATTTCGCTATTTTTTTATGTCTTTTAAAATCATTTGTAATAGCTCTTACATACGTTATTAAAACAAATGGAATAACCACTATTGATAATAAAATATGACTCAATAATATAAATAGATAAATATATTTTATGATTCCTTCGCCCTCAAATTTTGTAGAGTCTGAAGTCATATGATAAGCTAAATATAACACTAAAAAAATGACCGAACATATAATTGCGCTCTTCATTAATCGCTCATGTAATATTCTTTTCTTATTTTTTATAGCCCAAACCGCAACAATTAACAACAATGCTGTACTGGCATTGATGAAAGCATAAATTGGCGGTAAAAAAAAAGGTAATTCAATATCTAACTTTACACTAAACATTAATGCAACTACCAACGGAATGA
>CAZHYX010000173.1:0-4706 GCA_964536675.1 uncultured Flavobacteriaceae bacterium | reverse complement strand
TTATTCTTTTAATAATATAGCAATATCTTCTTTTAACATCTGTATCTGTTTGGCATCCAATCCGTCATAAAATTTAATAGGATTCTCACTCTCACCGGTTATTACAGTTCGTGATCTAATATAACCATCTTTATCAATCAAAGCAAAAAGACCAGAGTGCTCAAAACCTCCTTCAGCCTCAGCATTTTCACCTGCAAATAATCTAAAACCTTTATTTGAAAGTTTATAAATTTTATCAATTTCTCCAGTTAAAAAGTGCCAATTTTTAAGTGTTACTTGATGCTCTTTTGCATATTTTTTTAATTTTTCTGGAGTATCTCTTTTGGGGTCAATAGTTATAGAAGCTATCCCAAAATTGGGATTGCCATAAAACTCATCTTGAAGTTTAAGCATACTCTTGTGCATTTTAGGGCAGATAGTAGGGCATGAAGCAAAGAAAAACTCAACCACATATACTTTATCATCAAAATCATTATTTGTGATTGTTTTACCATACTGATTGATAAGGCTAAAATTAGGAACTTTTTCAAACTTCACTAAAGAAGGACTTGAAATTCTATTTACGATTTTGGGTATTGCCCAAATACCAAAAATCAATAATATAAATGTGATACCTATGTATGATTTGTTTTTCATATTATCATAAAAAAGACACTTTGACTTCTCTCAGTGTGATAGTTGTTTTTATATTTTTCTTTTATTATTTTTTTTCAGCGCTAGTCTATATTCAGCTATCAGCACTTTAACATCATCAACCATTTCATTATGGATAGGCGCTACTGTTTCAGCATTATAGCCATATAACACATCATCTACGGTATCTTCATTGTCAGTTCTTCCACGTAAGTGCATATCTTTATCAATAATAAAAGCATAGGGTGAATAACCATTTGGGGTTAATTGATACGAGGTTTCTAAACTATCAAACAGTTCAATAACATCTTTATAAGTACCAAAAACAAAATTCCATTTTTGCATATCTGTTATTACACCTAATTCTTTATAGAGTTGTATTGCCTGTTCTTGCGTTCCTTCTGGTAACACTACAACAAATTGAAAATCTTTAAACTTATAAAAATTTTTATAGATTTTTTGGTTTAGATTTAATGCATTGTTTTTTACGGATTGTAAATCATTCCCTAAAAAACATAAAATCGTAATTTTACCTTCTAAAGATATTGTTGTTGAATCTTTAGTTTTAAATGCTGTTACGTCTTTGATACTTTCTGTAACTACAGGAAGTTTTGCAAAATTATTTGTACCTGTTAGTAATAAAACATACAAAACTAATGGTAAAATAAATAGCCCAAATAAGATCCAAAATTTTTTTGTAAACATTTTTTTATAGCTAAGAAGAGACTGTTTGAAAAGTAATAGTTTGTGTCATTTTGAGATTTTCGGCTATCTTGTCAAGACAAGGCTAACAAAAATATAAGTTATTGAAAACAAAAACCTTTCGACTGCACTCAAGGAGACAATCCATTTGAATTTAGTCTTTCAGACAACTTCTTTAAATTATTGTTATCTATATTATTGGTAAAACCATCTTGTATATCTACCACTTAAAACATCACCCTTAAAGTTTCCTTCAATAAGTAATAAAATTGCTAAATAACTAATTAAGAATACCGATGTCCATACAATAGCTCTACGTAATTCTGATTTTTCTTGTTTTAAATGCATAAAATACCAAGCAATACCATATGCTTTTACCAAGGTAAGGATTAAAAATATCCAGTTTAAAATACTTGTTCCTAAAAATTGGTTTAAATGTATTGATTCGGGTTTAAGAATACCTAATATTACTTCAACAATAGTAATTAGTGATAAATAACCAAAAACTTTCCAAATTAACCCTACATGTGATTCTGTGTGTGCCATTATTATTTTTTTAAACTAAATAAAAGAATGTGAATACAAATACCCAAACCAAGTCAACAAAGTGCCAATAAAGCCCAACTTTTTCAACCATTTCGTAATGACCTCTACGCTCATAAGTACCAATAATTACATTAAAGAAAATGATGATATTGATTAAAATACCTGAAAAAACATGAAAGCCATGAAACCCTGTTATAAAGAAAAAGAAATTAGCAAATAATGTATTACCATATTCATTTACCTTAAGACTAGCTCCTTTAACAACACCTGTTGCTGTTGCTAATAACTTATTTGCTTCTTCTCTTGAAAGAATTGTCTTTTGTTTTGTCTCTAAATTTATTTTCTCTGTTCGTAAACTAACATTCGAGTTTGCTTTAAAACTCTCTACAACTTCATTTACTGTATATGGTGGTAATGCAACTTCATCTTCTACAAACCACAATCCGTTACTTCTAGTATGTGCTACTCTATTATCATTTGATGATTGTACAACAAAATCTTCCAATGCTATTTGATGTCCTGATGCATCTACAAATTGTACTATACTACCATTTTGTAATTCTAATGAACCATAAGTACCGTTTATAAAGTTTTTCCATTCCCAAGCTTGTGACCCTAAGAATATTACCCCTCCGATAATTGTTAATAGCATATATATGGTTACTTTTCCTTTTTTCATGTGATGGCCTGCATCTACTGCCAACACCATAGTTACCGATGAAAATATCAAGATAAATGTCATAAATGCCACATAGTACATAGGATAATGACCATGTATAAAAGGAACGTGTGTAAATACTTCATCAGCAATAGGCCAAGTATCTAAAAACTTAAAACGCATTAAACCGTATGCAGCTAAAAATCCTGAAAAAGTTAAAGCATCAGAAATGATAAAAAACCACATCATCATTTTACCATAACTAGATCCTAAAGGTTCTTTTCCTCCTCCAATCCATGTTTCTTTATTATTGTTTTCTGTAGCAATTGTTGCTTCCATAAATAAGTAATTGGTTATTTGGTTACGTTATCAAACGGTTTAAAACTAATTTTTCGATAGATAGGCAAAAGTAAAAAACTTTATGACATAAACCAATGGTTTAAAATTGTTTTTGACTATCTGATAAAATAGAAAAACAAAAATAGAAAAATCCATAAAATATCTACAAAGTGCCAAAAAATGCCTCCAACCTCTAATCCTAATGTATTCGATGCACTATATTTATTTTTTAGGTTATTATATAGCACAACCAACAACACAATAATACCTACCAATACATGAGCTAAATGTGCAAAGGAAATAACCACTAATAATGAAGATGAGACCATACTTCCTTTTCCTACAAAAAATAACCCCGCTTCTCTAAGCTGGTTAAAACCTTCTATTTGAAAGTAGACAAACCCTGACCCTAATAATAATGTAATAACTAAAAATATAGTAGTTTGGCTAGTATTATCTTTTTTAATACTTCTTTTAGCAAGCATAAAACTAATGCTACTTAACAATATTATAATTGTACTAATATATAATGCTTGAGGTAAATCAAAAGAAACCCAATCTTCTCTTTTCATGCTTATTATGTAGGCACTGGTTAAGCCTGCAAACATCATTATCATACTAACAATAGCAATGTACATCATTTGTTTTGAGGCTCTCCTCCTTACTTGTTCTTTCATAATCAATTAGTGTAAAAATTTATCTACTACATAAATCACCTGAATTAAAGTGATATATAAAACGCTTGACAGCATTAATTTTCGGGCCATTTTATCTGTTTGCTTCTTGTGCAATTCCATCCCATAATACAACATTATCAAACCTACCAATAGAATAATAATTGCAGCAATAGGCGAAAGATACAGGCTTCCTGTAATTTTAAATACCGGAAAAACAGAGACCATTATCATCCAAACTGTATATAATAATATTTGTGTAGTTGCTTTTTTATTCTTTTCGCCTGTAGGCATTAAATTGAATCCTGCCTTTTTATATTCATCATATTGTAACCATCCTATTGCCCAAAAATGCGGGAATTGCCAAAAAAACTGAATCATAAATAACATACCCGGTTCTATATCAAATTGACCTGTTGCTGCTACCCATCCTAACATAAAAGGGATGGCTCCTGGAATGGCACCTACAAAAACTGCAAAAGGTGTTACTGATTTTAAAGGTGTATAAGCACTTACATATAAAAATATAGAAATAGCAGCAAACATTGCTGTTTTAGGATTGATACTATATAAAATAGTTATTCCTAAAATGGCAAATACAATACCAATAGTCATAGCAGTATTAACAGACATTCTGCCAGTTGGCAAAGGTCTATTTTGAGTGCGCTTCATCAGCTTATCAGTATCTTTTTCTATTACTTGATTGAATACATTTGAGGCACCCACCATAAAATAACCGCCAACAGCCAATAATAACAATGTAGAAATCTGAACTGTTTCTACCGCTAATAGATAACCTGCTATGGAAGAAAAAACAACACTAATAGATAAGCCGAATTTAGTTATCTGCTTCAAGTCGTCAATAACCGAAATTAACGTATGATTCTTAGTAGTTGTGCTCAATAAAGTTTGCATATTTTTCGCTTAAAACGTTGCAAATATATTTATTAATTCACTATTAACCATGTAAAAAATGAGTCTTTGTAAAATACCTTTGTAAAAAAATAAAAAAAGGCTTTGCGATTGACAGAAATATATTAAATTTGCGCTCGCATTTATATTTAATAAATGCCTGTTCTTTTATAGAAATTTTTTGCGAAAGTAATTTAGTGATAGAGCATCATCTCACCAAAGGCGGATGAGGGTCTGAGTTT
>CAZHYX010000172.1:0-6951 GCA_964536675.1 uncultured Flavobacteriaceae bacterium | reverse complement strand
TTATCTCTATAATGATAGTCATATTTACAAATAGTTTTTTGATGTTAAAATATATGATAGCAATTTTCCTTGCAGATATGTTAATTCGTGTTTTTGTGAATCCTAAATTTTCTCCTTTATTAATAATTGGTCGTTTGATGGTGAATAAACAAGCACCATTATATGTTGGTGCACCTCAAAAAAAGTTTGCATGGACAATAGGTATTGCTTTATCTTCAATAATGCTTTTATTAATTGTAATTGTAAATTCATTTAGCCCAATAACAGGTATTATCTGTTTAATTTGCCTGATATTTTTATTTTTTGAAACTGCTTTTAATATTTGTATAGGGTGTAAGTTATATGGTTTGTTTTATAAAGAAAAAGCACAATACTGTCCCGGTGAAATATGCGATGTAAACTCAAAACAAGATATTCAGAAAACATCAAAGGTGCAAGTTGCTATTATTTTTGGTTTAATGGCTTATATAGTATTGATGGTGTTTTTATTTAATGATACTTTTAGTGAAACGCCAAAAGAATTGTGGGAGATAATTGATGTTGTAAAAAATTAATAGATCATCTTTTGATATTTCCCAAATTTGTTTGATGAATTAAATAATTTTGCCAACTGCCAACTGCCAACTGCCAACTGCCAACTGCCAACAGATTACTGTTTACTAGATTTCCGAATATCATCAGATAAAATCCCGGTGCCATCATGTTTCCAACCTGGAGGTTTTATAAAGTATTTTAATCGATTAACAAATGAAGTTTTTGAAGTGAACACATCTTTAAATAAAGAAATCCATTCATGAAAAGCCACATATAATGGATTAAATGAAGAAATGTTTTTTACCAATCCATATACAGGTTTTTCTTCTTCTGGTATAAAAGTACCGAACCATTTATCCCAGATAATAAAAATACCAGCATGATTTCTATCTAAGTATTGAGGGTTTGTAGCATGGTGTACTCTATGGTGTGAAGGTGTATTGAAAATAGCTTCAAACCAATTAGGCATTTTTTTAATGAGTTCAGTATGTATCCAATATTGATAGATTAAGCTAATTGACATCTGTGCTAAGATCATTACAGGATGAAATCCCAGTAATGGTAACCATAACCAAAAAATAAACCCTAGAAAATTCCCAGTCCATGTTTGTCTAAGTGCAGTACTCAAATTATATTTCTGTGAGGAATGATGTACTACGTGCGACGCCCAAAAAAAGCGACTTTCATGACTGATTCTATGAAACCAATAATAAGCAATGTCATCTGCAAATAAAATAAGAATCCAAGCCCACCAAGTAAAAGGAATGGAAAAAAAACGAAAATTTTCATATACAAATATAAATACGCCAAAGATTAATGCTTTACTGAGTATTCCTAAGAAAACATTTCCTAACCCCATAGAAATAGAAGTAATGGCATCTTTTTTTTCGTAGGCATTTGCTTTTTCACGAACATCTACAATTATTTCTATAATAAGAGTTATTATAAAAAACGGGATAGCATAAAGAATTAAGTCTGGTATTTCGGGTACTTTCATATTTTAAAAAATAAATGATTATAATCTTGAATAGACCTAAACCGCTCCGCTAAAGAATCTAAGACTTTATAGACAAAGTTAACAGAAAAACACATACTTTTTCAGATAAATCATTATTGTTACAGGTAAAAACTATTTTGTAATTTATTATGTTGCTATGGGCTTTAAGCCATGAGCTATCATTAACACTTTAATTACCAATTAATTGAATAAAATAGTCTTTTATTTTTAATCTTAAAGTGAAGTGGTCTTTTGTCATATAAATATAACACGAAAAATACATTGATTTTGATTTATTTAAAGGTGTCAAATAACAAAAAGATTCGTATATTTGCACGCTTAAAAATAAACAATAAAATATAAATTTATGAATCATTACGAAACTGTTTTCATTTTGAATCCCGTTTTATCTGATACTCAGGTAAAGGAAACAGTAAAGAAGTTTAAAGACTACTTGGTTTCTAAAGGTGCCGAAATGATCCACAAAGAAAATTGGGGCTTAAAAAAATTAGCTTATCCAATCCAAAAGAAAAAAACTGGTTTTTACCATTTATTTGAATTTAAAATTGCCGGTGAAGCTATCGGTGCTTATGAATTAGAATTCAGAAGAGATGACAGTATTATGCGTTATTTAACTGTTAAGTTAGATAAACATGCTGTAGCTTGGGCAGATAAAAGAAAAGAACGTGTAAAAGCAACTAAAAACTAAGTTATGTCATCAATAGAACAACAAGCAAAAGGTGGGAATAAAGCAGATATTAGATATCTAACTCCACTAGATATAGATACTAAACAAAAAGTTAAGTATTGTCGTTTTAAGAAAAACGGAATTAAATATATCGATTATAAAGATGCAGATTTTTTAATGTATTTGGTAAATGAACAAGGTAAAATTTTGCCTCGTCGTTTAACAGGCACTTCATTAAAATATCAACGTAAAGTATCTCAGGCAATTAAAAGAGCGCGTCATTTGGCATTAATGCCTTATGTAGGTGATATGTTAAAATAATAAAGAAATTAGTATGGAACTTATATTAAAACAAGACGTAGCAAATTTAGGATTTCAAGATGATGTTGTAACTGTAAAAAATGGTTATGGTCGTAATTTTTTAATCCCTAAAGGATATGCAATTTTAGCAACTTCTTCAGCAAAAAAAGTATTAGCTGAAGTGTTAAAACAAAGAGCTTTTAAAGAGGAGAGTATAATTAAAGATGCTCAAAAAATAGCTGATACATTGAAAGCTTTAGAAATTAAAATAGCTGCAAAAACTGGTACTGGCGATAAATTATTTGGATCTGTAAGTAATGCAAATGTTGCAGAAGCAATTGCAAAAGCTGGTAGTGAAATTGATAAGAAATTTATTACAGTAGCTGGTGGTTTAGTTAAAAGATTAGGCAAATACAATGCAAAAGTACGGTTACATAGAGATGTTATTTTTGAACTCCCTTTTGATGTAATTGCAGAAAAGAAGTAAACATTTGTTAATAAAATAAATGCTAAGTAAAAGAGCTATTCTTAAGAATAGCTCTTTTTTTATTAACTTCGTATAACTAAATTTTAAATAAACTAATTCAAATTAAATATTATGAAAAAAAAATATGTTTTTACAATACTATTTTTTTGTATTGTAATAAGTTCATTTTCACAAGTAACAACTGCTAACATTAAAGGTTCGGTTCTAGATGATCAAAATCAACCCTTGCCAGGTGCAAATGTAATTGCAGTCCATACACCTACAGGTACTAAATATGGAGGCACTACAAATTTAGATGGAAGATATAGTTTACTCAATATGCGTGTTGGAGGGCCATATACTGTAACTATTAGTTATGTAGGATTTAAGAACCAAGAATTTAAAGGCATTTTCTTAACATTGGGTAAAACATTTTCTCTAGGCGTTAAATTGGCTCCAGACAGTCAACAATTAGAAGAAGTTGTATTGCAAGCGCCAAGTAGTGGTAGCGTTTTTGGTAATAATCGTACTGGTGCTGAAACTAGTGTAGGTAGAAGAGAATTAACTACTTTGCCAACTATTTCTCGTTCAGCTGCAGATTTTACAAGATTAGAGCCTTCAGCTAGTGGTGGTTCCTTTGGAGGTAGAAATGACCAATTCAATAACTTTTCATTAGATGGTGCTATTTTTAATAATCCGTTTGGATTAGATGCGGCTACTCCAGGTGGACAAACAAATGCACAACCGGTATCTTTAGATGCTATTGACCAAATTCAAGTATCTTCAGCTCCATATGATGTAACTCAATCTGGTTTTACAGGAGCATCAATAAATGCAGTAACAAAAAGTGGTACTAATGAGTTTCATGGTACTGTATACGGTTTTTTTAGAAATGAAGATATGACTGGTAGCAAAATAAAAGGAGATGAACTGGGAGATGCTAAGCTAGAACAAGTCCAAACAGGAATTAGCATTGGTGGCCCAATTATAAAAAATAAACTATTCTTTTTTGCAAATTTTGAAAAAGATAATAGAGATGATTTAGGGCAAAATTGGTTACCTAATAGAGGTACCGGTGCTGTAAATGAATCTAGGGTTTTATTGGCAGATTTGAATGCTGTTCGTGATGGTTTTGCAGCTATTGGTTATGATACAGGAGCATTTGAGGGTTTTATACATAAATCAAATTCTACAAAGGGTATTTTTAAATTAGACTGGAATATTAATGATAATAATCGTTTGGCTGTTATTTATAATTTCTTAAATGCATCGCAAGATAAACCCGCTCATCCTACTGCAATAGCATTTAGAGGACCAAGTGCAACAACATTACAATTTGAAAATTCTGGTTATCAAATTAATAATGAACTGAAGTCTGTTCAAATTGAATTGAACTCTACGTTAGCTGATAATGCTTCCAATAAAGTGCAAATAGGGTATACGCATTTTAATGATTTTAGGAATCCATTTTCAAAACCAGCGCCATCAATTAATATAACTAAAGATGGTACGCCTTATATTATTGTAGGTCATGAACCATTTTCTATTCATAATAGATTAGACCAAAAAGTATTTCAATTTTCTAATAATTTAAATTTTTATAAAGGAAATCACACCTATACCGTTGGTATTTCTTTTGAGAAATTTCAATTTGATAACTCTTTTAACTTAGTGAGTTATGGGTTTGATCTTTTCGGAAGTGTAGATATAGCTGATTTTGATGCGAATGATTTTGTGGCAACAATTGCTAATGCAGAAGCTACTTTTGCGGCTAATAATGCTGTTCCTTCAGGCACTCCAGGAGGTTGGGCTTTAGCCGAAACTAATGTAGGCCAAATGGCATTTTATGTGCAAGATGAATGGACTGCTTCTGATAAATTTAAATTAACTTATGGAATACGCATGGATAAACCTTTGTTTTTTGATTCTGCAGAAAAAGCTCAAGAAGTTATTGATAGAGGATTTGTTATTGCTGGACAACCTTATGAGAACCCCAATACGGGTGAAACAGTATTTATTGATAATACACAAATGCCAAATAATGATTGGATATTCTCACCAAGAGTAGGTTTTAACTATGATGTAAAAGGAGATGATACCTTCCAACTACGTGGAGGTTCTGGGCTTTTTACAGGTCGTTTCCCTTTTGTATGGTTGGGTAATCAAATAGCCACACCTGATGTATTTTTCTTGCAAGCAGTTGATCCTGACTATAAATTCCCACAAGTATGGAGAACTAATTTAGGAGCAGATAAGAGGTTTGAAAGTGGTTTAATTTTAACTGCAGATTTATCGTATACAAAAGATATTAATGGACCACATGTACAACATTGGGGATTAACTTCTCCATCAGGCACTTTAGCTGGTGTTGATAATAGACCCGTTTATACGGCTGGAGATGCACTTAATGGATTTGGTCTTGGAGCAGGGCCTTTCGTATTTACTAACTCAGATAAAGGTAGAATTTGGAATGCTTCTTTAAAAGCTCAAAAATCATTTGAGAATGGATTATACGCTATGTTAGCCTATAACTATTTAGATTCTAAAGATGTAAATTCTATTGAAGCAGAAATTACAAGTGATGCTTTTGCAGGAAACCCAATTGTGGGAGATGTTAATAATGATGAATTGGGCTTTTCTAGATATGGAGATCAACATAGAGTCATAGGCGCTGCTAGTAAAAAATGGACTTACGGTAATGATAAATGGTCAACTACATTATCAACCTTCTTTGAATATGCAAGAGGAGGGCGTTTTAACTATACTTATGGTGGAGATATTAATGGTGATGGTTCAAGGCTAAACGATTTATTATATATACCAACAGCTACTGAGATAGGTTCAATGCAATTCTCTGGAGCAGGTCAGGCGGCAGCCTTTGAAGCATTTATTCAACAAGATGAGTATTTAAGCGGAATAAGAGGTCAATACGCTGAACGTTATGCAGCAATAGCTCCTTGGAGAGGAAAATGGGATATGAAATTTATTCAAGAAGTTAAAGTATCTGAAGACAACTCAATACAGTTTAGTATTGATATTTTAAATGTTGGAAACTTAATTAGTTCAGATTGGGGATTGGTACAGCAACCTAATAATGTACAACCAGTAGGCGTTACAGTTGACGCAACTAATACACCAACCTATACATTTAATCCAGAATTAACCGAAACATTTGGTTATGATTCTAGCTTATTATCTAGATGGCAAATGCAATTTGGACTAAGATATATTTTCTAATGTTTTACATAAGAATTTAAAGGCGAAGCATAATAAATAATAGAAATTTTAGTATACGAAAGGCTGTCTAAAAAGTAACTTTTATGTCAGTTTGAGCGGAGTCGAAAATCATAACTTGGTTAAAATAAGAACCTTTCGACTGCGCTCAAGGGGACATTTTAGTTAAAATAACACTTTTTAGACAGCTTCTTTTTTATTATGAAGCATGAAGTACAAACAACTAACTAAAGAACAGTTTGAAGAGCTACATAAAGAATTTGCTCAGTTTTTAGCAACACAACAAATTGATGCCAATGAATGGAATATCATTAAAAAAGATAAGCCAACAATGGCTGAAGATGAATTAAATCTATTTAGTGATGTGGTTTGGGAAGATGTATTAAATAAAACCAACTACTTAGAGCATTTTTCAAAGCAAAATATCAATCTATTTAAATGTAGTGCAAAAGAAATTTTACGAATTGTTGTACAAGTAAATAAACCTAAATTTAATTTTTTAAATGATAAAGATTATCAATGGTTTATGGATAATACAAATGATGATTCTATCCAGTTTTTTAAAGGAGCAAAGATGTATGCTAAAGAACGAAATTTAGAATTATTCGATTTAATCCAAAAAGGAAGTGTAATCTGTGATGGCAAATTACACGAAAGTATTTCTAAAATAATATCTTAACCTGAGTTCGACCTAATATTTGTTTACAGTTTGAATAAAAATTCATCAAATCC
>CAZHYX010000171.1:0-6979 GCA_964536675.1 uncultured Flavobacteriaceae bacterium | reverse complement strand
TGCTGATAAAATGGAAGCTATAGGGTTTGCAATACCTTTTCCTTTTGCTTGTGGGTAAGAACCGTGAATGGGTTCGAACATTGCATGGTTAGTTCCAGTAGATGCTGAAGCTAATAATCCGATAGAACCACTAATAACACTGGCTTCGTCAGAAATAATATCGCCAAACATATTTTCTGTCAACACGACATCAAACTGTTTTGGATTCAAAATAATTTGCATGGCAGCATTGTCAACAAATAAAAAGTCTAAGGTAACATCACTATATTTTTTACCAATGTTAGTAACAACTTTTCTCCATAATCTTGAAGATTCCAAAACATTTGCCTTATCAACCAAGGTCAATTTTTTTCTTCGATTTTGGGCTGCTTTAAAGGCTAGATGTGTTATGCGTTCAATTTCTTCTTCAGTATATGTACATAGATCAGAGGCGGTTTTACCGTCTTTACTCAATTTTTTTTCGCCAAAATAAATACCTCCCGTAAGTTCTCGGTAGATGGTGAAATCAACACCTTTTATAATCTCTTTTTTTAGAGGAGATTTGTCTATGAGTTGATCATATGCTTTTACTGGACGAATATTGGTAAATAAGCCTAATGATTTTCTAAGCTGTAATAAACCTTGCTCAGGTCTTACCTTAGCGGAAGGGTCATTATCATATTTTGGGTCACCGATTGCACCAAATAAAATGGCGTTAGAATCTAAGCAAAGATCTAATGTTTTTTGAGGTAAAGGTTCGCCAGTCTTATCTATGGCAATAGCACCAACCAATGCTTCTTTAAAAAGAAATGTATGGTCAAATTGATGCGCAATGGCTTCCAATACTTTTTTAGCTTGTTTTGTTACTTCAGGACCAATACCGTCACCCGATAATACTGCTATTGTTAGTTTCATAATTCTTATATTTTTCTAATAGCTAATTTTTATTTCAAAAGCTTCTATTTTCTCTTTTTTACTGATTAAAAAATCAATATCATCATAACCATTAATCAGACACATTTTTTTATAGGAATCAATTTCAAAAGAAATTTCTCCAACTGGTGTTCTTAATATTTGTTTTTCAAGGTTTATTGTCAATTCTATAGAAGGGTTTTCTGTTACTTTAGTCAATAATTCTTTTAAATAGTCATCGGAAACCTGAATAGGAAGCAATCTATTATTCAAGGCATTACCTTTAAATATATCTGCAAAAAAACTACTGATAATCACTTTAAAACCATAATCTGACAATGCCCAAGTAGCATGTTCACGACTTGATCCACAACCAAAATTATTACCTGCAACAAGTATGTTTCCTTGAAAGTTAGTATTGTTTAATACGAAACTACTATTTGTACTTCCGTCTTTATTAAAACGCCAATCTCTAAATACATTATCACCAAACCCCTGTTTGTCTGTAGCTTTTAAAAAGCGAGCAGGAATAATCTGATCGGTGTCAATATTTTCAGTTGACAACGGAATAGCAGTTGATGTGAATGTTACAAATTTTTCCATAGTGCTTATACCAATTCGGGTTCATTAATTTCTTCTGATATATTTACAATTTTTCCAGCTATTGCAGTTGCAGCAGCAGTTAGTGGACTTGCTAAAATTGTCTTAGCTCCTTGTCCTTGACGACCTTCAAAATTTCTGTTAGATGTGGAAACACAATATTCACCTTCAGGAATTTTATCATCATTCATTGCCAAACACGCTGAACATCCTGGTTGGCGTAGTTTAAAACCAGCATTTTCAAAAACTTCTTGCAATCCTTCTTCTGTAATTTGTTTAGCAACTTGTTGTGAGCCCGGCACTAACCAAGCAGTTACATTTGTAGCTTTTTGTTTGCCTTTTACATAGTTTGCCGCAATTCTAAAATCTTCAATCCTAGAATTAGTACAACTACCTATAAAAACATAATTAATTTCTTTTTCTAGCAATTGTTCTCCTTTTTTAAAGCCCATATAAGCTAATGACTTCTCAAAGGTTGCATCATTAATTTCTGGTATAGTATCAGAAATTTTAATTCCCATTCCCGGATTTGTACCATAGGTAATCATCGGTTCAATATCCGATGCATCAAAAGAATATTCTAAATCAAAAACAGCATTAGTATCTGTTTTTAAGGTTTTCCAATAAGCAACTTTTTTATAAAAATTATCGCCTTTAGGTCCAAATTCCCTTCCTTTAATATAGTTAAATGTTGTTTCGTCAGGAGCGATCATTCCGCCTCTAGCACCCATTTCAATACTCATATTGCAAACTGTCATTCTACCTTCCATAGACATTTCTTCAAATACATTTCCGGCATATTCACAGAAATAACCTGTACCTGAATTTGTACCTAGCTTAGCAATTATATACAAAATTACGTCTTTAGGTAATACATTTTTGCGAAGTTTACCATTGACATTGACGCGTAATTTTTTAGGTTTTTGCATCAATAAGCATTGACTCGCAAAAACTTGAGCTACTTGACTAGTACCGATTCCAAAAGCAATTGTTCCAAAAGCTCCGTGAGTAGAGGTATGGCTATCGCCACAAACTATAGTCATTCCCGGTTGTGTAATGCCTAGTTCAGGCGCAATAACATGTATAATACCATTGTATTTATGGCCCAGATCATAGAGTGTAATATTATTTTTTTTGCAATTTTTTGAAAGCTGTTGCAACTGATTCCTTGATAATAAATCCTTTATGGGTAAATGTTGATTTATAGTTGGTGTATTATGATCGGCAGTAGCTATAATTTGATCAGGCCTTGCAATTGGAATATTGCGTTCTTCTAATTCTTGAAATGCTTGCGGACTCGTAACTTCATGAATTAAATGCTTGTCAATATAGAGAACCTGTGGTCCGTTTTTAACGGCATCAACCACATGAGTATCCCAAACCTTATCGAATAGTGTTTTTCCCATTTTTAAGCGAAAATTGAATTCCCTATTTCACTTGATTTTATAATTGTATGAATATCATCATCACAGACTTCTTTTTTTACATCAGCAAAATTTAGGAAAGAACTATAGACTTTATCTAACTGAATTTTAGTGAGTTCATACCCTACTTTTTTTGCTCTGTACGCTAGGGCTGCTCTTCCGCTTCTGGCAGTTAAAACAATTGAAGATTCGGTTACACCAACATCTTTTGGGTTAATTATTTCATACGTTTCGCGGTTTTTAATAACACCGTCTTGATGAATACCTGAACTGTGAGAAAATGCATTTGCACCAACAATTGCTTTGTTGGGTTGTACAAACATACCCATACTTTCAGATACCAATTGACTGGTGCTGTATAAAAGTTGTGTGTTAATATTAGTATCTAAATTGAGATAAGGATGTTGTTTTAAGACCATTACAACTTCTTCTAGAGAAGTGTTTCCTGCACGTTCACCAACTCCATTGATTGTACATTCAATTTGACGTGCTCCATTGACGACTCCGGCAATTGAATTGGCTGTTGCTAGACCTAAATCATTATGACAATGGCATGATAAAATGGCTTTGTCAATACCTTTTACATTTTCTTTAAGGTATTTCATTTTTGCACCGTACTCTTCGGGTAAACAATAACCAGTTGTATCAGGAATATTTAATACGGTTGCACCTGCTTTGATGGCCGCTTCACATACTTGAGCTAAAAAATCATTATCTGTTCTTCCTGCATCTTCGGCATAAAACTCTATATCTTCCACAAAAGTTTTTGCATATTTTACTGCACCTACGGCACGTTCTATAATTTGTTCTCTGGTTGCATTGAACTTATGAATGATATGAGAATCAGAAGTGCCAATACCAGTATGTATTCTTGGCTTTTTAGCATACTCTAAAGCTTGAGCAGCAACTTCAATATCTTTTTTTACTGACCTTGTCAATCCGCAAACAGTAGCATTCTTTACAATTTTTGCAATTTTATAGACTGAGTTAAAATCACCCGGACTCGAAATAGGAAATCCTGCTTCAATTACATCTACACCCAATTCATCTAACCTATTTGCAATGATTACTTTTTGTTTTGTATTTAACTTACAGCCAGGCACTTGCTCTCCATCTCTTAAGGTGGTATCAAATATGTGAACGTTATTTTTACTCATTATTTATAAATATATTTCTTTATTGTACTACGAATTTATATTTTGGTTTACTTTTAAGGTATATTATGTAATTCATATTTACAATGCTTAACAATGTTTTTTACAATTTATTTAACTGATAGTTAGTTAGTTAATTCAATTTTTGTTACAATGACAAACCAACAAAAAGATAACTTATTTGTTTTAGTAAAATCGCTTTCTAAATCTGAGAAAAGGCAATTCAAATTGTATGTAGGTAGGTTAGGGGGTAATAATGACTCTAAATTTTTAGCCTTGTTTAATTTATTAGATAAATTAAAAAAGTACGATGAAGCTTCCATTTTAAAGAGTGGCATTGTAAAAAAAGCACAATTGTCTAATTTAAAAGCACATCTGTATAAACAACTATTAATTAGTTTACGTTTAAATCCTTTACATCAAAATATAAGACTACAAGTAAGAGAGCAATTAGATTTCGCTACTATTTTATATCGTAAAGGACTTTATAAACAGAGTTTGAAAATTTTAGATAAAGCCAAAAATATGGCGATCAATAATGAGGAAAAAAACATAGCTTTTGAAATAGTAGAGTTAGAGAAAGTTATTGAATCTCAATACATTACCAGAAGTATTAGCAATAGAGCTGATGAATTGACCGAGCAGGCTAAGTGGCTAAGTATTCAAAATACTATTGCCAGTAAGTTATCTAATTTATCATTACAATTGTATGGAATATTATTAAAAACAGGTTATATAAAAAATGATGAAGAGTATAAATTAATAACAACTTACTTTAATGATAGAATGCCAAAGTTTAAGATTGAAGAGTTGGGCTTTCGGGAAAAATTGTGGTTATATAAGTCACATTTATGGTATAGTTTTTTGATACAAGATTTTTTATCGTGCTATAAGTATGCTGATAAATGGGTGGAAATGTTTTATAATAATGAAAACATGATAACATTAAACCCTGTATTTTTCCTGAAAGGGAATAATTACTTATTAGAATCACTCTTTTTTATTAAATATCACTCAAAATTTAAAGAAACATTAGAAAAATTTGAGCATATAATTCATCAAAGTACTTTATTGCCAAATGAGGATAATGTTTCAGTACTTAGTTTTTTATATGTAGCAAATAATAAATTAAATTTACATTTTTTAGAAGGTAGTTTTAAAGAAGGCTTACCATTGGTAGATGAGATTTTAAAAGGAATAAAACAGTACCCAAACAGGATAGATGAACACCATATTATGGTACTCTATTATAAAATAGCTAGTTTGTATTTTGGTGCCGGAGATAGTAAGAAATGTATTGAATATTTAGAGATGATCATCAATAATAGATCTTTAAAAATGCGAGAGGATTTATTGTGCTTTTCCAGAATTTTAAGCTTAGTGGCGCACTATGAAGTAGGCTTAGATTATCACTTAGATGTACAACTAAAAAGTACGTATAAATTTTTAATTAAAATGAATGATTTGCATGAAGTACAAAAAGAAATGATCAAATTCTTAAAGAGTCTAGGTGATATTTATCCACATCAACTCAAAAAAGAGTTTATAAAACTACACGCAAAACTAAAAACCTATGAAGATGACCCTTTTGAACGTAGAGCCTTTTTATATTTAGATATTTTATCATGGTTAGAAAGTAAAATAGAGAATAGACCTGTTGATGAAATTATTCAGGAGAAGTTTTTAAAGTTGAAGAGGTAGTTGTATGAATTATATTTATAAAAAATAATAAGTAGAAGTATAAAGTCAAGTATTGCAAATCCATGACAACGGGTTCTTTTTTATGGTACGAAGTCAGGGGCATTCGTACAGCATATTATAATTGACTTCGTCGAGCGGAATCTTGTTCTCTTACTTGTTATCGCCACTAGACACAGACTAGCTGGAGCGAAGGTTGATTTTATGATTTTTAGCATTTTCAATATACTGACAGCCTTTTTGGTTAATTTCCATTCTCTATTTTTAAAATTATACAACCACTAATCTGACCCATTAGGTTTTGGTAAAGTCCGTATGGAAAGGTCTTAGAAGTTTGAATTTGTAAAGCACCAGTAAATACAGGTAAAAAAATAGAATATTTTAATTTATTGATAATCAGCAGTTTTTAATGAAAAAATGGTCTATCCACTAATCTGACTCACGAACTAAAATGACCTTTAAAAGCTACCAACAAAAATTCTTAGAAACAATTAATAAATTTTAGCTACCTTATTCACTGTAACATTTTTTATTTGTTTTCTTTTCAACTCATTTTCTAACTCAATTATTTTAGCAAAACTTTGGTTAACAATTTTCATCAAATCATTTACAGTAGTGGCATTTCTAAGTTTAAAAAATAATGATGAAAAATGATTATAAGAGTTTATATACTTTTTTCGTTTTTTTAATTTTAGTAACGCATATTCAATGTATTTCTTCACTTTATAAAACTGCCTCGCATAAGGTACACGTGGTTTTAAATCTTCTTTCCCAAGCTCATTAAAAAAAAGATTTATCATTAAATCTCTTTCTGCTCCATACTTTCTTCCTCTCTCACAGTTAAATACTTTTCTAATAAATAATTCGTAGGTTCTCCCTTTACGGTAATAGTCTATAGACATAATCTCGTTTTTAATTAATACCAATATGTAAATGCTTATTCGTGAAATTAAGGAAGTGTGTTTTCCACCCAATCAATTACTCAAGTATTTGAGTAATTATTCTTTATAAAGATGATATTCGTTTTCTCCTAAAAACTCCCCTAAAATAATATGTGTTTGTAAAAAACACGTGTAGAACTACACTGTAAATGTAAAGACAAACTTTAGTCTATTACAAATGGTTGTTGCTAAGATTCATGAATTTTAAGTAAATTCTTATCTTTAAACCCTTCTAAACATTAAAATGATTAAACTATATAGAATAAAATAT
>CAZHYX010000170.1:1397-6985 GCA_964536675.1 uncultured Flavobacteriaceae bacterium | reverse complement strand
GTTGTAAGTATTGCTTTTTGCTAATCCGTTTATGAATCTTTACGTCTTTGCGAGTCTTTTGATAAAAAGGAGTGGCAATCTCATTAATTTTAGCTAAATCATTCTTTATGTCATTCTTATAATTATCCAAATACCGAACTTCTACTACATCATCCTTTATAAAAAACAATTTTTTAGGCTGAAAAAAGTACAGATCAGGAAACTGTAATCCATCAAGATTATTAGAAGTTAGATCTTCAGTATCATTTTTCAGATCATAACTTAAATAGCCAAAAATATAGTCTTGAGTATTGTTTTTATACTGTTTTAATTCAGCGAAAGCGTTAATATAATCACATTCTAAATCAGTATGCGAATCAACTGCTAATACAGCATCAAAGTTAGAATGTTCACGAGGATATTCATTACTATCTAACCAAACGATATGCTCAAATTGTTGCGCCCAATTCAATAATCTAACCTTAAAATCAGTAGTGTTTTTGAGTGTTATTTTTTTGGTGGTTCGCAATAAAGTATTGATAAATCAGATTACTAAAAATGACCCTTCGACTGTGCTAAGGGGAGACATTGAATTTATAATAATAATTCAAGAAGAATGATCAGCAATAATTTTCCATTCATCATTGATACGTTTTAAAATAATTGAAAACATACCATTAGCATTACCAACCGTTCTTTTTAAATGATATTCTCCAATAACTAAAAACACATCATTCGCTAATTGGTCAAATTCCAATAAATTAAAAGTTAATGTGCCTGTGTGTTCTTTGGTAGGATATCCTTTTTTATAATTTTCTAAGGTATTTTTCCAACCATAGGTGAGTCCGTTACTTCCAACAAATTTTAGACTATCAGACTTGATATAACCTTCCATAAAAGCTTCTATATTTCCATTAGACCAATCGTTGGCTTGTTGTAGCATCATGGTCGTAATTTCTTTTTTAGAAGTTTCGTAGGTTGATATTTTTTCTTGTGCAAATCCGTTAAGGGATAACAAAAAAATCAATAAAAATAGTAGTTTAAGATTTTTCATTTGATATAATTTATAGCTTACGTCATTGCGAACGGAGTGAAGCAATCTGTTTATTTATAGTTCTAAATTAAAAAGATTGCCACGTCGTTCGTGCCTCACTTCCTGCCCGTCCGGCAGGCGGGCTCGCAATGACTATCTTATTTAACTATGTATCGACCTATTATCAGTGGCATCTAATGCTGCTTCTTTAACAGCTTCGGCATAGGTTGGATGCGCATGACTCATACGTGCAATGTCTTCAGCGGAAGCTCTAAACTCCATAGCTACAACAGCTTCGGCAATTAGATCGGCAACACGAGCGCCACACATATGTACGCCTAGTACTTCATCAGTTTTGGCATCGGCTAGTATTTTTACAAATCCGTCAATATCACCACTGGCTCTGGCGCGACCTAATGCCCGCATAGAAAATTGTCCCGATTTATAGTTGACCCCTGCTTCTTTTAGTTCCTCTTCAGTTTTACCAACCGCAGCAACTTCGGGCCAAGTATAAACAACACCGGGGATTAAATTATAATCGATATGAGGTTTTTGTCCTGCCAAAGTTTCGGCAACAAATACACCTTCTTCTTCGGCTTTATGTGCTAGCATTGCACCTTTAATTACATCGCCAATTGCATAGATATTACTCACATTAGTTTGTAAGTGGTCATTGACTTCTATCTCACCTCTATCAGAAACAGTAACATCTGTTTTATCAAGTGCTAATCTGTCAGTATAAGGTCTTCTGCCTACAGAAACCAAACAGTAATCTCCTTTAAATTCAACAGGATTTCCTTTTTTATCATCTGCTGTAATGGTGACTTCTTTAGCGGAAGTTTCTACAGCGGTAACTTTATGTTTGGTATAGAATTTTACACCTTGTTTTTTTAATACTTTTTGAAGTTCTTTAGATAATGAAGCATCCATAGTGGGGATAATTCTATCCAAATATTCGATCACAGAGACTTGAGATCCTAAACGACTGTATACTTGTCCGAGTTCCAAACCAATCACTCCACCGCCAATTACGACTAAATGTTTAGGAATCTCTTTCAATTTCAAAGCTTCGGTTGAGGTAATCACTCGTTTTTTATCTAATTTGATAAAAGGCAAGGTTGATGGTTTTGAACCTGTAGCTATAATAATATTTTTAGCTTCTATTTCTTCTGAGGAACCATCCGTTTTAGCGATATTGATATGAGTGGCATCTATAAAAGAACCCAAGCCTTCAAAAATATCGATCTTATTTTTATCCATTAAATATTTGATACCAGCCGTGTTAGTGTCTATCACATTTTGTTTACGAGCAATCATTTTTTCAAGATTGGCTTTTACAGTACCAGAAATTTCAATACCATGTTCTTCAAAATGAACTATAGCATCATGATAGTGGTGAGAGGAATCTAACAATGCTTTTGAGGGAATACATCCTACATTTAAACAAGTGCCTCCCAACGTGGTATATTTTTCAATAATAGCGGTTTTCATACCCAATTGTGCGCAACGTATTGCAGCTACATATCCACCAGGACCGGAACCAATAACGGCTACATCATAATTACTCATAAAGTGATTTTAATTTTGAATGGTAAAAATAAGTATAAAATGTGTATTGGAGGAAGTGTTTGGTTTTTAATTTATAAAATCAAATAGACTTAGTTAAATCAATTGTATTTGTATAAATTTAATAAAAGAATAGGAGAGTGAAATTCTTAAATTAAAGCTTTCTCAATAACTCTTCAGCCTCTTTAAACTTAAAACTTTCACTATTCTCTACAATTTTTTTCAAGATAATCTTTGCATTAACCTTATCTTGTTTTTTAAGATATAACAATGCTTTGAACCATAATCCTTTTGAATAATCTATTGAATTTGATAGTATCATTTTGTCGAATTCTAATAACGCCTTGTCGTATAGTTCTAACTCCATATTCGCAATACCTGCATATAAATAAACGGAAGGGTTTAAATTATTATCAGTATTTTTATAAGAGTCAAACATTTTTAAGGCCTCAGTATAATCTGACTCCTTAAATTTTAGTACACCTTGAATCAGATTGTCCTGTTGGTTACCTCTTTTTATTACAGACGGTAAATCATTTGCTGAATAGTATTGGGTAAATAATTTTTCAGAATTATTTTGATTTAAGAAATAATAACCAATTGAACTTATGAGTAGAAAAACAATAGATGCTGCCACCAAAAGATATTTTTTGTTCTTTGGTTTTACTTGAGCCGTCTTGTATTCATTTTTTACTTTAAGTAGTTTATTTTCAAGGCCAGTTGCTTCTTCACTTTCTAAAAAAGTGTTGATTTTTTTAGACAATTCAGTATCAGAATGCTTATTTATTACATCATCTTTAAGGAAATGATTTAATTCTTTAGCAAGTTCAACCTCCTTTTTTAGTTCAACGTCATTTTTCAACTGCTTTTCAAAGGAGTGAATTTCCTCTTTTGACATCGAGTTACTGATATAGGCTTCTATTTTTAATTTTAGAATATCATCCATTGGGCTTATAAATTTTTGAATCTGGAATCCATTTTAATTAATTCAGTTAATCTTTTTTTACATTTAAAGATTCGTTGAAATGCTACATTTTTTGTTGCATACGAAAATTTTTGAATAATGTCATCATAAGTAACTTTGTCAAAATAATCTTTTAATAATTGTTGACAGTTATCTGATAATTTTAAAAACATTTCTTCAAACAAATCATAACGTTCTTGATATAATATTGATTCAATATGATAATTCACTTCAACTTCACCCTTAAGTTCAAAAACACCCTCATTTCTTACCTCCTTTTTTCGTTTATTTAATTCTTTATACCATAAATTTTTACATATAGTAAAAAAATAGGCTTCAAAAGAAGAATTTATTTGGATACTTTTTACCTTAGCACGACTAATGAGTTGGAATAGTGCATTGTGAAAAATTTCTTCTGCATCTGTATCGTTTCCTTTGTTTTTATAGATAAAAGATTTTATTTTAGGGTATAAGGTATCATAAAGCAGCCGCATAGTACCCTCATCACCGTTTATTAGGGCAGTAATTTGAGGATGGTTTATGGCTTTACTCATAAAATATTCTTTTCTGGGTAAGATTCTAATTTTTTTTGAACAGAATAACAAAAATACAATTATTAATTATTATTTTTAACAGATTAAAAACCATTATCTTATGAAAAATACCCTTTTAGTATTATTTGTTATTGTTATTGTTATGTTTTCGAGTTGTACAACAGGCGGAGTAGAAACTGAAATTATAAAAATTGAAAATTCAACTCAAAAGACGGCTGCACCTATACCTTATTCAAAGATTGTAGCAATTGAATTTAAATCTGATTTGGGAAAGGAAAGAATGCAAGAGATTAGAAATGCGTTTTTTTTAGATTGTGATGCTGATAGCCCTATTATTAACAATTCAAATGTACGACCCTGTTCCTGAACGACCTCATCTAGAATATTGGTTAGTGACCGTTTGCTCTGATAATGGCAAGCCATTTACTTGCCCTGGAGGCATACACGAGTTAGAAGAAGATATCGATCCTTTTTAGATTAAAGAACAATTGATTATTTTCAACATAAAAAAATACTATTTGCATAGACTATTCAAAAAGTTTATATGGATGGTATTTATATTTTATTACCCTGTACAATCACAAGTTAATAATCCGAACCAAATTATAGATTCAAAGCTTTCTAAAAATGAAAGAATGGCTAAGATAGATTCTGCTTTTGATATCGTTAGTAAGAAACAAATTGATTCACTCCACTATTATTATGCTGAATATGCTTTTTGGTTATATAAAAACAAAGAAATTGATAAAGCAATTACGGTTGGTAAACAGGTATTAAATATTGCCTCAAAAGCATCAGTAACTAATGATGATTTTTTACAGAATAATACATTTAGATTAGGTTTTTTTTATAGAAAAAATTATGAAATAATTAAGGCAATTGAGTATTTTAATGATGTAATTAAAATTAATAATAAAAATGAAATTGCAATTAAAACATATTATCAACTAGGACATTCTTACAAGATTATTAATGATAACCATAATGCAATTTCTCATTTTGAAATAGTAATAAATCTTCTTAAATCTAAAGATGTAAAAAACAAACTTTTAATAAGTTCTAGTATAAACATAGCTTTAATATATTCAAATAATAGAAATATAGAAGGATATAAAAAAGGGATTGAATATAGTAGGTTAGCAGATTCATTAAGTTCAATTATTCCTATATCATGGAAAAGTAAATATTCCATAAAATCAAACTTAGCTGCTCTACATAATCAGTATGGATTCTTAAATATAGATAATTCATTTAAATATTATAATCAGGCATTAGATATTGTAAAAAAAGAAAAGGATACGTCTAAAATAGCACAAACTTTACTTTGGATTGGAAATTTATATAATACAACAGATTATAAAAAATCATTGGAATATACGTATAAAGCTTTAGAGGTTTGTTCTAAAACGGATACAGTTAACCTTCGCCAAATCTATTATTTTTTTAGTTTAGCCCACGCCAGAGGTAAAGAATACAAAAAGAGTATCGAATC
>CAZHYX010000170.1:0-1387 GCA_964536675.1 uncultured Flavobacteriaceae bacterium | reverse complement strand
ACTATTTAATAGGCAACGATTTAAAAAATCATAAAAATTTTGATAAAAGAATACTTATAAACTCAAAAAACAATAGAATTCTATTAGAAATGTTACCCAGTTTAGCGGAGACCTATCTGAAATTTTATGAGGAAACGAAAAATCCAATTTTATTAGAAAAAAGTATTGCTTATTTTAAATTGGCAGATTACACACTTGATTTAATAAAAATCAATAGTAATGAATATACATCAAAACTCTTTTGGCAAAAAATGAGTACTGATATATATGGAAAAGCCATACGTGCTTGTTATCTAAGTAATAATGCAACAGATGCTTTTTACTTTATGGAAAAGAACAAAGCATTGTTATTGATGGAAGATATTGCCACACAGAATTATAGACAATCCTTAGAGATATCAATACAGCGCTTAGAAAAAGAAAGGAAATTAAAAAGAGCTGTTTTTATTTTAAAAAACAATATTGAAGGTTATAATAAGTCTGAAAATTCAATGTTAGATTCGTTAAAAAAGGTCCTGCTCGATTCAAACAGAGATTTATTAACCTTACAAGACAGTATTTATAGTGGTAAACAAAAGCTCAAGACTGCACCCAGAATACTCTCATTGCAACAAGTTCAACAAAATTGTAAAGCAACTGAGGTCAAGGTTGAATACCATATCTCCATTGACGATGGCTACGGTATTTATAGCAATAATGAAAATGGTTATGTATTATTTATTACAAAAGACAAGTATTACTTTTTTGAAATACCCAATCAAACCCTTCTAAAAAAGAAAAGTTTGCAACTTATAAATTCGTTAAAAACTCCCTTTAAGACTGATGAAGACATCAAAAACTATACAAAAACAGCTTATACTGTTTTTAATACACTTTTTCCTACCCACGAAATTAAAGAGTTGATTAAAAATAAAAAACTGACCATAGTTCCGGATAGTTATTTGGCACTACTACCATTTGAAGCCTTAAATACAAAAGAAAATACACTTAGCTATTTAATAAAAGAGAGTGAAACTAGCTATTTATATTCGTATTCATTTTTAAACAATCAACATAGTACACAATCAAACAATACGAATTTTTTAGGAGTTGCTCCCAGTACTTTTAATTATGATGGATTGACTCCGTTAACCAATAGCGAAGATGAAATTTTAAACCTAGATAATTATTATAATGGTAGTATTCTTATCAATGAAAAAGCGACTAAAAAGGAGTTTTTAGAACAATTTGGCAATTATAATATCATTCACTTGGCAACACATGCCAATGCGCAAGACTCCATAAACCCTTGGATTGCTTTTCGTAATGAAAAATTAAGTTTACCTGAATTATACCTTACTAACAACAATGCATCTTTAGTTGTGTTAAGTGGTTGTAATACTACCTT
>CAZHYX010000169.1:0-7022 GCA_964536675.1 uncultured Flavobacteriaceae bacterium | reverse complement strand
TTTTTTTTTTTTTTATTTTATATATGGTTTTAGTTTCTATCATAAATAAAAAAAGAAGTATTTTTAGGGTATTTCCAAATACCTTTTTTTAAGGAAGTTACTTTCTTTAAAGGATTTATGGTTACTAAGCCGATTACTTTATGGCGGGGTAATCTTGGAAAAGCAATATTTTCATATTGAATTTTTGGAGGGTTTTCAAGATATGCATTCACTAGATTCTGGATTTTACTATCATCAAAAAAGTCAACACCTATTATTTTATTAGTTTCATCTTCTATACCAATAATGATATATGAATTATTTTCTGGATTTGAATTTGAAAACGCACAAACGTGTTTTAAAATTTTTGCTTTACCCTCTTTAGAGTCTAAGTTAAGCTGTACTTTTTTATCATAGAAAGTGTTCTCATCATTATAAGCCAGTATATTTTTAATTAAGAGACGCTTGTTAATCATATTTGTTAATATAAAATAAAGATACAAAAAAACCGCCTCAGAATTTCTGAGGCGGCGTATTGGTTGAAATGAATCAACCAAAATCAACTAACCAAACCTTATCTTTATGCTTTTATTTGTCTCTTTTTTGTTTTACGATTTACTTTAAATCGTTTTCTATCTTTTGATTTTCCTTTTTCAGAAGCGTTTTTAAATACTATATTATCTCGCCCTTTAAAGGTATATGTTGTACCAGAGTTTACATGAAATAAATCTATTTCTTCATCGTTTATAACGCTCAATTCAAACTCTTCATTGTCAAAGAAATCATAATCTAATGTTAAAATTTTTACATCATCAAAACCTGCTACATCAAACACTTCATAAGCTCCTTCAAAATCCCATATCAATAATCCAATATTCGTGCCAAACTCATCTTGTGATGACCTAAATGTTGTTTGATTTTCAGGTGTAAATTGTAAGAAATTTTCATCATCAAACTCATTTAACACACCTTCTTGACTAGTATAGGTTTTTTCCCAAGCAACATATTCTTGTAAGAAGTACTCTATATTATCATAAAAAACTTGATCAAAATCAAAACTACTTTTTCTATAACCAATTAAATAATAAGAAGTATTTGTATAAGTATCTCTCAATCTGATTTCATCATTAGATAGTTGTGACACTTCTAAATCTATAAACCCATCAAGGTTGTGGTCTATTTCTAATACACCATTAATAGTTTCATAATATCCTATTTGATCTCCATAGCCATTACCAACTGAACCTAAACCTACTAAATTACTATTTGCTAATAAGCGCCCGTTTTGAAATGACACCGTGAAAGCTTTAGATAGAAATGGAACATCACCATTACCAGTAGTTCTGTTATAGTCTATATACCATAGATCATACGAAGTAACCAATTGTTCTAATGTAATAGAGTCGTCAAAATCATTAACTTCAACAACACATGATGTGAATAAGGTGATGGTTAATAATAACCCTGTAAGTAGTTTTAAAGCTTTCATATGCACAAATTTTAATATTTCTATTAAGTAGAAACCAAACTCTGTGCCAAAAAATAATTATACCAACTTTTAGTATAAAATTACTTATAAATAAATTGAATTATTTTTTAATAAAATGAAGTTAAAAAAATTAAACACAGCATAGTTATATTTTCTTTTTTTAATAAAATATCAGTGAAAAAGAACTGCGAAGCACATCATGAACACCTATTAAAAACTGAAAAGAAGTGAGTAAACGATTTATATGAGGTATTTTATGGTTAAATTGGTATTAGGGATAGAAAATTGTCTTTTCTTTTTTAAGATTTATAATTTTATAATAATGTCTTTTTCCTTTTATATTATAACTAATAACACACTCATTATCAGCTAATTCAAAAGGAAAGTTAAGGATTATATCTGGCACTTTATTTCCCATTTCTTTTCTTGGGTCAGCATGCATAATAATATCTCTTTCTACATACCTGTTTTTATAAAAATTACTGGTAATAGTATGTTTATTATTAAAAGATGTAGCTTCTAGTTTACTTATTTTATGATTGAAAAAAAGAGAATCTAAGGTAATTTCTTTGGGAATTGCTGATGTTATTTCAAAAGTAATTAGCGTCCCGCTTGCCCCTTGTCTGCCTCCAACCCAATCTTGATAATATGCTTTGCTAATTGTAAAAGGAGCATCTTTTTCAAACTGTGTGCTACTACACTGTGTAAATAGGGTCAATACCAGTATGCTAGTAGTTATCATTATTAACGTTTTCATCTTTTAGTTTAACTATTAAAACACAAATTATACCAATTTAATAAGCGCGTTTATTATTACCTTCATAAAAGTTTACAAACGCTCTATTTACCATTTTTATACCACCAATAGTAGGATAATTTCCAGTAAAATACCAATCTCCTTCATTTTTAGGACAGGCTTCATGTAAATTTTCAATAGATTGAAAAATGACTTTTATATCGGCATTGATAGTTTCAGTTTTGAGCATTTGAGCGATTTTGTCAGAAATTTGCTCGGTAGTAAATGGTTTGTAAAAATCACGGACATAGTTTTCAATCAAATGATCTTCTAAACTGTCTTGTTGTTTACACTTTTGATAAACTTCTTCAATTATATTAGTTTGATCGGTATCTTTTAGCAATTCTAATGCAGCTTTAAAAGCAATAAATCCTTCTAATTTTGCCATATCAATACCATAACAGTCAGGATATCTTATTTGCGGAGCCGAGGAAACAATTACTATTTTTTTAGGATTTAATCTATCTAATATTCTGATAATACTCTTTTTCAATGTGGTACCACGTACAATACTGTCGTCAATAATAACTAAATTATCAGTGGGTTTTACAACTCCGTACGTTACGTCATAGACATGCGCTACCAAATCATCACGACTATTATCATCAGCAATAAATGTCCGTAATTTAGCATCTTTAATAGCTATTTTTTCAAGGCGAGGTCTTTCTGATAGTATTTCAGTGACCTTTTCTACTGATAAGTTGCGCTTTCCGTTAAGTAAGGTTTTTAACTTATGTTCATTTAAATACTCTTCAGCCGCTTCTGCCATTCCGAAAAAGGAAGTTTCAGCAGTATTGGGTATATAAGAAAAAACAGTATTTTTAATATCGTTATCAATATTTTTAAGTACCATAGGGAAAATGAGTTTCCCTAATTTTTTACGCTCTTCATAGATTTCTGCATCACTGCCCCTTGAAAAATAAATACGTTCAAAAGAACATGCCTTATTTGGTAGTTGCTCTAATATTTGATTAACGGATATGGATCCATTTTTTTTAATAATTAAGGCATGCGCCCTCTCTAATTCGTGTATTTCTTTATAATCTACATTAAAAACAGTTTGTATTACCGGTCTTTCTGAAGCCACTACAACTACTTCATCATCTTTATAATAATAGGCAGGTCTTATCCCTGACGGATCACGTAATACAAAAGCATCTCCATGACCTATCAAACCAACCATAGCATAACCACCATCCCAATTTTTAGATGCTCGTTGTAATATTCTTTTAATATTTAACTCTTCTTCAATTACTATTGATGCTTCTCTTTTACCAATCCCTTTTTCTTTACACTGTTGATAGATATTAGAGACTTCATCATCTAAAAAATGTCCGATTTTTTCCATTATCGTAACAGTATCTGTATTTTCTTTTGGGTGTTGACCTAATTCAATTAATTCTTGTAATAATTCATTGGAATTGGTCATATTAAAATTACCGGCAACAATCAAATTTTTATGTTTCCAGTTATTTTGCCGAAGGAATGGATGAACACTCTCAATACTATTTTTACCAAAAGTACCATAACGTACATGTCCGAGAAAAATATTACCTACATAAGGCATATTTTCTAACTGCCATTGAACATCAGTTTTTTTTGTTGGATTTTTTTCAAGAATAGTATTTAAACGTTCATTAATTTGAGCAAAAACATCTTGAATAGGTGATTGTTGATTCGATCTGACCCTACTTATATATCTAGTGCCTGGCTCCACATCAAATTTAATACTTGCAAAACCAGCACCGTCTTGCCCACGATTATGCTGTTTTTCCATCAATAAATACATTTTATTGATTCCGTAGAAAGAAGTACCGTATTTTTTTTGGTAGAACTCAAGCGGTTTTAACAATCTTACTAATGCAATTCCACATTCATGCTTAATAGCGTCACTCATAATTTTTGCCAAAAAAAAATCCGCAACAAAATTGCGGAAGATTATATTATACCAAAAGGATTTATAAAGTAGGCTAAAATAAATTCATTTATTTTTTGCAGGTTCAAGGCAAAAAACATAGGCATAACCTCAGTTATGGTGAGTATTTTTAACGTAGAAGCTGTGAATAAAGAAATCATTTATTAGACTAATTTGTATATGTTTTTGGTATTAAGTTATTTCAATTTCAAATTGCGTTAGTTGCTTGAATTGATGTAAGCGTTGCATCACTTCTTCTTTTGTTAGATTGACCATTCTGTCAGTCCCGAATTTTTCAACAGAAAAGGACGCTAAATTAGAACCATAAATCACTGCATTTTTCATATTTTCAAACGATTTATCTTCCGTTTTGGCAATATATCCTGCAAACCCACCAGCGAAAGTGTCTCCTGCGCCTGTAGGGTCAAAAACTTCAGCTAAAGGTAACGCAGGTGCATAAAACATTTTGTCTCCATTCACTAATAATGCACCATGTTCTACTTTTTTAATAACAACATATTCAGGACCCATTTCATGGATTTTTTTTGCCGCATTAACCAAAGAATATTCACCACTCAATTGCCTTGCCTCTTCATCGTTAATAGTAATAACATCAATTCTTTTTATAACATCTTTTAAATCGTCAAGAGCAGAATCCATCCAAAAATTCATAGTATCTAACACTACTAATTTTGGTTTTTCAGTTAACTGATCTAACACACTACTTTGAACAGCAGGATGCAAATTACCTAGCATTACCACTGCGGCATCTTTAAAGTGTTCAGGCACAACAGGGTTAAAATCAGCCAAAGTATTTAATTCAGTAATTAAGGTATCTCTTGAGTTCATATCATTGTGATATTTACCACTCCAAAAGAAAGTTTTACCGCCTTTTACAATTTCAACGCCAGAAGTATCAATGTTTTTATCATTTAATAATTGTAAATATTCTTTCGGAAAATCATCACCAACTATTGAAACAATACCAGATTCAATATCAAATTGTGAAGCAGATAAACCTATAAAAGTAGCTGCACCTCCTAAAATTTTATCAGTTTTACCAAAAGGAGTTTCAATTTTATCAAAAGCCAATGTACCCACTATTAAAAGTTTACTCAAAGCCTATCTTAACCTTCTCAACTTGTCTCGCCTTTGGCGGAAGAGGAAGGATTTTATTAAATTAATATTAATTTTTACCGTAATTTTGTGTTTTTATACAAAAACAACCTATAACTGGTGCAAAAATAAGTTTTAATAATGACTATTAAAGAAATACAAGAAGAAATTGTAGATGAATTTTCAATGTTTGATGATTGGATGGAACGTTACGAATATATTATTGAATTAGGGAAATCAATTCCGCTAATTGAAGAACAATTTAAGACTGATGATAATATTATAAAAGGATGCCAATCAAAAGTATGGTTATATGCATTGCTTGACGGTAATAAAATAACTTATACTGCGGATAGTGATGCAATTCTAACAAAAGGAATTGTTGCACTTTTATTACGTGTATTTTCAAACCATACTCCACAAGAAATATTAGATGCCGACACTTCATTTATTGATGAAATAGGTTTAAAAGAGCATCTTTCGCCAACTAGAGCTAATGGTTTGGTATCTATGATAAAGCAACTGAAATTATATGCTGTAGCTTATCAGTCTAAATTGACTCAATAAATTGTATATTTGTTCTTGTTATATTAGTAATAACTATAAGTACTATAGAACACATTTTAAAAAGATAGATAATGACGGAAACACAAGTACAAGAAATAGGCGATAAGATAATTGAGGTTATAAAAACTATTTATGATCCTGAAATCCCAGTTGATATATATGAGTTAGGTTTAATTTATGACGTGTTTGTAAATGAAGATAACGAAGCAAAAATATTGATGACGCTTACTTCTCCTAATTGCCCCGTGGCAGAAACCTTACCTGTTGAGGTGGAAGAAAAAGTAAAAACCCTAGAAGAAATTAAAGACGCCGAGGTTGAAATAACTTTTGACCCTACTTGGACTCAAGATATGATGAGTGAAGAAGCGAAATTGGAGTTGGGATTTTTGTAATATAACTTAATATCATTGCGAGCCCGCCTGCCGGCGAGGCAGGGACAAAAGACGTAGCAATCTCATTACACAACAGATTGTTTCATTTCATTCGCAATGACGTAAAATTATAGCATGCCACAAGAAATTATAAATAGAGTTGCCTCAAGTAAATTAATTACTATAGATCTTGAAGATTTTTATCCTGAAGGAAAACGTATTGTAATTGATATTTCAAAATGGTTATTTGAAGGAATCATTCTTAAAGAAAAAGACTTTAGAGAAAGTATTGAAAACCATAATTGGAATCAATACAAAGATACTTATGTAGCATTATCTTGTTTAACAGATGCTATTATTCCTTCATGGGCATATTTGTTAATTACTACAAAATTGAGTCCGTTTGCTAAAAAAATAGCGGTAGGAGATTTGGTCTTACTAGAAACGGTTATTTTTCAAAAAATTATTTCAAATTTAGAAATAGATAGCTATAAAGATAAGCGGGTTATTATTAAAGGGTGTTCAAATAAACCTATCCCAGAAACTGCATCAGTTCAATTAATTGAAAAATTACAACCCGTGGTCAAATCAATTATGTTTGGTGAAGCTTGCTCTACAGTTCCCTTATATAAAGCCCAAAAATAACAGGGTAAATGCACACTTTTATTTGAAGTGATTTAATGTATTTTTTTACCACTAACTCACTTGCCGATCAGGCAGGTGCATGAATAATACAATTTAACCATAAAACTAGTCATATAAATTATTCCTTTTTCACTTATATTTTGT
>CAZHYX010000168.1:0-7048 GCA_964536675.1 uncultured Flavobacteriaceae bacterium | reverse complement strand
ATAAATTAACAATGTCAGATTGCCAAAAAAAAATGAAAAAAACTCTTTTTGAATACCATATAAATCAATATCCGCAGTTAAAAGGTGAAACACTATAAAATTACATGTCTTTTCCGTAGAATCGATTCGTGATTTGTTCGAACCGAATTACGATTATGGAAAATAACTGATCGGTTATAAAATATATTGATACGGTTATAAAGTTTTGGTTTACGTTCTTATTTCAATTGCTTTTTTGATGTAAATTTAAGAATACTAATATAAAAAGTTATATCATGAAAAAAAAGAAATTAAAAAACCTGAAATTAAACAAGAATGTAATCTCCAACTTGAGTCAAAGGCATATTGTTGGTGGAGGTGGTAGTGGTGACTCATGGTGCTGCACTTTTGTATGCCCACCAGTCTCAAACACATGTACTGATGATTCTTTTTGTTGTCCACCGACTCAATAGGAGTTGATTTATTTTTACATAATAATATTTGACAAAAAATATTATTTAATAAATGACTTATTTCAATTTGAACTTGTAAGGTTGAATGATGTTTTTTTGAAAAACAAATAATCTACCTAATTGTATCTTGCGAAATGGTCGAATTTTTACACTAAATATACAAGGCTTGACAATTTTTTTAGGTCTTGTATATTTTTATAAACTATGTTATCCAATTTATAATTAGTAAATTAGCTCTTAGTTTTTAAAACTATTATGATGTTTTTGTTATGCTTGCAATTTTGATAAAAAAAATATTTGAAGTGTTGATTGTTGTAATTCCCTTAGGAACAACTTTTACCAATACCTATGCTCAATCAGGAAATGAGATCCAGAAAATAATCTCAAAGAAAGATAGTATTACCTCTTTTAGAGAAGTTTCAGGGTATATAACCAGTTATGATTCTCTACTTGCCGATGTAAACGTTACTGTAAAGAATACCAATAGAGGGACAAAATCAATGCATGATGGCTTCTATTCTCTTAAAGCTAAAAAGGGTGAAATACTTAAATTTACCTATGTTGGTATGAAACATGTAGAAATAGTCGTAGAAGATGTAACTCAGGTTCTAAACATAGAAATGCTACCCGAGGTCAATAATTTGGATGAAATAACGGTAAAAGCAAATAGTGGACAAAATAAAGATTTTACCGCGACTAATAAACCAAAACTTATTACTACAGCTCGTGGTATAATTAACACTGACAAAGCGGGTTATTCTATTACTTATATTAAGGGGGAAGATCTGAATACCACTGCGGTATCTTTTAGTAGATTAAGAGGTGCCATTTGGGATGTTGATGGTGCTATCCATAGATCTCCTCCACCAATTGACTGGAATAACATAGTGGATGTAGCAATCATAAGGTCTTTGGCAGGAACGCTAATTTATGGGTCTGAAGGACGTAATGGTGTAATTATTATAAAAACAAAGGCTGCTACTTTTACCAGTACTAATAGTAATGTAAAGCTAAAATCATATACAAATAAAAACTATTATCAAAACGATGCTCTAGTTTTAGATGAACTCAATTCCTTTAGCCCTTATTATCTTAATATATTCGATACAATTTCAAGCCCTGCAGAGGCTTATATGGTTTATCAAAAGATGATTCCTTCCCACAAGGATCTTCCACATTTCTATTTAGATATTGCAGAATACTTTCATAATTCCTATGAGAATAGTGAACATTTCTTAGAAGTCCTCGTCGATATGGAAAATGCCTTTTCAAAAAATGCTGAAGTATTAAAAGCTCTTGCCTATAAATATCAGAAATATGGATTGCATAAAAAAGCACTCAATATTTATAAAAAAATTATTCTATTGCGTCCAAGTTATGCTCAATCATTTCGGGACTTAGCGAACGCTTACATAAATGATGGTCAATTCAAAGATGGCTGGCAAATTTATATGAATTATCTATATAGGGGTAATGAACTTGGGAAAGAGGGAATAGGTCAGATTATTTACCATGAAATGGAAGCTTTATATATACAAAAAAGAGATGTTGCCAATATTAAAGGAAAATTTGAACCAAGAGATGACATTCGTAGTGATATTCGTCTAGTTTTTGAATGGAATACCTCTGAAGCGGAGTTTGAATTGGAATTTGTAAACCCAAAAAAGCAGTCGTATAGTTTCGAACATACTCTTGAGAAAAATAGTGAACTAATTTTCGATGAAAAGGTGAAAGGTTACTCTTCTGAGGAATTTATGATTGAAAATGTAGGTACAAAAGGTGATTGGTTAGTAAACCTTACGTACTTTGGAAATAAAAAATATGACCCAACATATTTGAAAATGACCATATTCTATCATTGGGGGGAATCCAATGAAAAAGAGGAAATAAGCCTCTTTAAACTTACAAAGAAAAATATGAAAGTGAATTTATTAAAAATCAACGCTGAACTAATGACTTCCATGAGCAACTGAAGTTAATTTAAGAAACATGTGCTTCCAAAAAAAGGATAAATGCTAAATGCATAAAAATGATAGATCTTTGACTATTTTTTACAAATACCATTTTTATTAGAATTTATAGTAATTTTTTTGTATATCCGTAAACAGCCCTAAATTGGATTAATTTTTATATATTTACGTGATTATAAATTAGTTACAGATGAATATATTGTAGCTTTTTGCCCTATTTCAGGTAGTATCTTTTCGAGATAATATACGTGCGAACGCTTTAAATAATCTATAAGAACAGGAACGGGATATTTTTCGAAAAGATTATATTTTATTTCTTGATGACTACAGAAAACATTAAGTACATCTACTAAAAAATCTGGATTAACCTCAATTAATGCAGTATTTTCATAAATTCTATCAGTATTGTTTGGATTAATACCAAAACGATTGAATACATGCTCAGTAATTCTATTTTGATAAGTGATTTCTGATGGAGATGTATATGCTGTAATCATAATTATTGTTTAATTATTATTAAAAACAGGATTAAACAGATGTAACGGTATTTCTGGTTTTTTATACTGTTTAGATAATAAATCTTTCAATTCTACAAGCTCTTTATTATTTAAAAGAATATTAAAATTTTTCTTTCCTACTGGTATAAATATTTTACGTTTAAAATGAGTGTTACCATTTTTTATTTCCCAATATTTACCTTCAAGATTAAGAATATAATTGGCAAAATTATTATATTCATTATTTGTAAAGTTAAAGTTAAGGTTTTTATATTCAAAATGAATCAATCTACATTTAGGACATCTAAATACTTGTCCGTTTTCTGTTTGACTTATAATTCTATTCATTCCTTTTATTGATTAGTTGAGGTAAATTGCTTAATGTCATTATCAAATAGATACAAACCACCTTTATCATTACCGATTAGGTTAATTTTATCAAGAATAGTTCTTGCTTGGGCTTCTTCTTCTATCTGCTCAGCTACATACCATTGTAAAAAATTATGTGTGGCATAATCTTTTTCATTTAAAGTAATATCTACCAATAGATTTATACTTTTAGAAACAAAAACTTCATGTTCAAACAAGGTTTGAAACATTTCTTTAAATGAACCAAATTCTATAGATGGGGCAACAAGTGCTGAAATTTTTGCATGCCCACCTCTTTCATTGATATAACGCACCAATTTTAGCATATGGTCTCTTTCTTCATCTGATTGAGCATACATAAAAGTAGCAACACCACTTAAACCTTGTACTTCAGCCCAAGAAGCCATTGCTAAATATATTTGTGATGATTCTGCTTCAATTTTAATTTGATTGTTAAGTGCTTTTTCTATTTTTGTCGATAACATGTCTTTTTTATTTTATATGTGAAATATAAAGGTATTAAATACCGAATTTATAGTTCTTGTTTTTTTTATTTTTTTATAAACAATTTCTCTAACTTATTCCAAGTACTGCTAATTATTTTTTAATTACTATACTAACCTTTTCGGGTAGAAAGATGGAAGGTTTACACCATTATTATTGCATGTAAAAAAGTTTCTATATTTTATACCATTACGTTTTTAAAATTGAAGTCCACACTAATTTGCTTGAGCCATATATCAATCCGTTCCTCAGTTTTCTCGCTTTCATTGTCTTCATCAAGTGCAAGACCCATAAATTTCCCATCTCTTTCTGCAACTGATTCCTCAAAATCATAGTCATCAATTGACCATTCGCCAACTACATTAGCTCCTTTTTCTATTATTTTATCATAAATAATTCCTATTCCATCTACAAAGTATTCACCATAGCCATATTGGTCTCCCAAACCAAAAAGGGCTACGGTTTTGCCATTAAAATCGATGTCGTCAAGATTCGGGAAAAAATCTTCCCAATCACTTTGAAGGTCACCATCGTACCAAGTTGGACATCCTAAAATGAGAAGTTGATATTTTTCTAAATCAGAATTTGTTACTTTTCCAATGTCATAAACATCTATATTTTCATTATTGATTTTATCTACCATTATCATGGTGATTTCTTCAGTATTTCCGGTATCTGAACCGTAAAAGAGGCCAATTCTCATTTTATTATTCCTTCATTAAAACACCTGTTGATTCAATAGCATAAGTGATTTCTTCTTTTGTGATTTTATTAATTTCTTCTTTACTTAACCCTTCATCTTCGGCATAATGACGTAGTTGCTTAACGGTAATTACATCAATATAAGCTCTACCGGAAACGATTACTTCTTTATTTTCGGAATTT
Organism: uncultured Flavobacteriaceae bacterium; assembly: GCA_964536675.1. Classification (GTDB taxonomy): domain Bacteria; phylum Bacteroidota; class Bacteroidia; order Flavobacteriales; family Flavobacteriaceae; genus Aureibaculum. The sequence goes on along the minus strand of CAZHYX010000168.1, from coordinate 2,371 downwards.
AAAGGCATAAAAAACCCATAATCTTTAAATCGAACTATTGAATTTTTATCAGTATCTAAATCTAATCGCATCCAACACCCTTTCTTTTTACAGACTTTATTAATTGTTGATGTAAATTTTACATTGACAGTATCGCCTTTTTTTAATGATTTAAACTTAGTGTACATTTCTTCTTTTGACAAAGAGTTATCGGCGGTAATTTTATTGCCAAAAGAAAGGTATTTTGTTGCTTCAACTTCCTTTTGCGCTAAATTCTCTTTGTCAACAGACTGCTTTTCTGAAGAAATTTTACCTTCTTTTTTACATGAAATAATAACAATAATTATTAGTAAAATATATAATAATTTCCTCATTTCAATTTCTTTTAAAAGTACCAATCCCACCCTGAAGTTTAGAAAACAGGATTGGTACAAATGAATATAGAAGAATTCTTTTTCATAGTTTACTCAACTATAAACTTTCCTTTCATAATGCCATAATGGCCAGGAAAACTGCAAATAAAATCGTAAACACCTTTAGCCGGTGCATCAAAAGTAATGGTTACACTTTCACCACCACCTATAAGTTTTGTATGTGCAATCACTTGATTACCATCTGGAATATACGCCTTGTCAGGACCTGCTGCAACCGCTTTTTCGCCAAAAGTAGCAATGTCAGTACCTTGTTTAAGCAATACAAAATTATGGCCCATTATATTTTTAGCCATTTTTCCTGTATGTGTTAAGATTAGCGTTACTTTTTGCCCGGCTTTAACTTTAAGCTCAGATTTATCAAATTTCATTGCATCATCACCTCCTAATTCTAAGGTAACTTCACCTGAAGATTCACTAGTAGTTGTTTCAGGCGCTGGTTCTTCTTTTACAGTTTCTTCAACAGTTTTTGTTTCTACTTCTGTAGAAGTTTCTGCTTTTTTATCACCTTTACAGCTAACAGTTAACAGCATAATAAATGCCATAAATAGGATTCCTTTGTTTAAATTTTTCATTTGTTTAAATTTTAAAAATTGTTTATTATTAATTTGGTAAAATTATTAAATAGAATTAATAAAAGCCAATAAAGCTTCTCTATCTTTTTTAATTAATTGGGTATAAAATTGTTTTGAATTTTCTGCTTCACCACCATGCCATAAAATAACTTCTCCTAAGTTTTTTGCCCGTCCATCATGTAAAATTCAGTAAAATCATAATACAAATAAAGGTTCAAACGTTCTTTGTCAAATGCATTTTGTCTTGTAAGGTCAGTATCCCAATCAAAACTATAATAGTTTACAACACCGTAGGCTTTAAGATAAAACTTAGGAGATTCTTTTAAAAAAGCACTTTCTTTTTCTTGAGCACTGAGTCCAAAGCCAAAGATAAACAGTAAAAGAGGTATATACTTTTGTAACATTTGTTACTTATTTAGAATGATTATTAATAATGCAAATATATAACTTAATTCTATTTAGACTTAATATAAATAATTTTTTTTCTCCTAAGAATACAAGATAATTTAAGCCAAAAATTATAATGAAGAGTTTAAAAGTTGAAGAGTGGAGATGTTTAATGTGGTTAAGATAGCTATTATCTTAACCCTCTTTTTTTATCACCTTATTTAATCGATATACAAAAACATAATAAGCCAAACCAATAAAAATAAGCCATCCTAAACTAATAATTATAATACTAATAGTAGAAGCTCTATACCTTAAGATTAATTTAGAATACATAAAGTACATCATTATACCATAAAGAGTCCAATTTATATATTTCCATACGCCTAAAGTTTTTGTATTGTTTTTTCTTTTGTTTATAGCTTTTCGTTTAAGAGCTGTCCAAATACCAGAAAGTGTTAATGATGAAATACCCAAACCAAAAATAAACCAAATTATTTTGGTTATCAGTCCGCCCCAATACCCAAAATGTAGTGGGTCTGCTATATCATTAAGCCACATAATAGTACTTATATCTTTTGCATTTTGCACTTTTACTACTTCATAGGTATGTGGGTTTATATACACTCTATTAGCACGCTGTCGTACTAATGGAACATCTGATTTTCCTCTAACATATATTGTGTTTTTATATGTGGCAGCAGGACTTATAGCAATATATTCAGGTTTAAGAGTGGGTATTTCCTGTTTCGAAACTTCAATAACCTTATCATAATCTATTGCATAAGTCAAATTTAGTGTGCTATCAATTTTAGTGGAAAAAGTTGTAATTTTTGGAGATCTCGGATTTACTTCTCTACCAATACCGGCTATGTTGGTACGTTCAACAAAGTACCAGATACCTGTAATAGAGAATAGTAAGGTAAATGGTATTGACCATAAACCAATTAAACGATGGAAACTTTTAAAAAACACCAAGGCTCCTTTTCCTGTTTGGAG
>CAZHYX010000167.1:0-7061 GCA_964536675.1 uncultured Flavobacteriaceae bacterium | reverse complement strand
GATTAATAATGACTAAAATCAAAAAACCCAAACTTAAAGTTTAGGTTTTTTGTGGTACCTCCAGGAATCGAACCAGGGACACATGGATTTTCAGTCCATTGCTCTACCAACTGAGCTAAGGTACCATTGCTTTTAAGCGGTTGCAAATATAACTGTAAATTTAAAATAAATCCAAACTATTAGTTAAAAAATGTATTCGTATTTTTACATGTTTTAAAAAAAGTAAATGAATTTAATTATTGACATAGGAAATACTAGAACTAAGATTGCTGTTTTCGAAGAAAATAAAATATTAAAAAAGGTTACATCTGATAATCAGCAAATAAATAAAAGTATAAAAAGACTTCAAAAAGAGTATGTATTAATCAACTGCATTGTCTCGTCTGTTACAAAATTTGATACTTCAGTATTTAAAGATGATATTGATTTTAAAAAAATAATTGAGTTAAGTCAGCATACTAAAACCCCTTTTATTAATAAATATGATACACCCTCAACTTTAGGTGTTGATAGAATTGCGTTAGTTAGTGCCGCTATCACAAAGTATCCTAGTCAAAATGTATTGGTAATTGATGCCGGTACTTGTATTACTTATGACTTTATAAATACTAATAAAGAATATCTTGGTGGCGCTATTTCTCCAGGAATTATAATACGATATAAGGCTTTACATGAATTTACGGCCAATTTACCTAAACTCGAACAAAGTAATTTTAAATTGATTGGCACCAATACTGAAAGCTCAATTCATTCAGGTGTTTTAAACGGATTTATTCAAGAAATTGAAAGTATTATTGGTCAATATAATACAAAATATCAAAATTTAACAGTAGTTTTAACAGGAGGAGACACAAATTTCTTGGCTAAAAAGTTAAAAAGTACCATATTTGCCAATCCAAATTTTTTGTTGGAAGGACTAAGCAGTATTTTATTACATAATTTAGACGAATGATTAAGAAATTTATAGGTTTATTAATAATCTTTATATCCATGCAAGGTTTCGCGCAAAGAAATAATATCTCTCCATATTCTTTTTTTGGAATTGGCGAAGAATCGGCTCAAAAGACTGTAGAAGAAATAAGTATGGGGCAAATCGGTGTGGCTTTTAATAGTACATATAAACTTACTTTTTCAAATCCTGCATCTTTGGCTTCATTAAGATTCACAACTTATACATTAGCTGTTGAAAATAAAGCATTAACAATTGATGATGGTACTAATTCTGAATCTGCTTCTGCAGCTTCAATCTCTTATATGGCTATGGGAATCCCTATAGGCACCAAAGCAGGTCTTTTATTTGGTATTCAACCTAACACCACCGTTGGCTACTCATTATTAGAAGAATTTAAAGATGATGACACTATAACCGCACTCAATTTATTTACTGGTGAAGGTGGTACTAACAGAGTTTTTTTAGGTTTTGGCTATAAAATTAATACGAATTTAAATATTGGTTTAGAAGCTGATTATGTTTTTGGAAGTATAGAAAATAACTTATTAAATAGAAGGAATGGCGTACAGTTGGCCACAATGCATAGAACTGATTCTGAATTAAGTGGGGTTACCGCTAAAGGAGGAGTTCAATATGAGACTAAAGTTAATAATAAATTAAATTTAAAAGTAGGAGGTGTTCTTCACTTTAGTAATAAAATCTCAAATAAAGGTAAAGAGTATTTGTTTTCATTGCTAAATACTGGCGGAGGTATTGTAATTCCTAGAGATACAATAGTTAATAAATCTTTTGAAAGTACTATTAAAACCCCTTTAAGAACTATTTTAAGTGCTGGATTAGGTGAAGAAAATAAATGGTATGCAGGTATTGAATACAGTTTCCAAAATGCTATAAAATTTAATGATAACATCCTCAATCAAAACACGATAACTTCTTATGAAAAATCAAATAGAATTTCATTAGGAGGGTTCTATACACCAAAATTTAATTCTATTACAAGTTACTGGCAACGAATTACTTATAGGGCAGGGTTGAATTTAAAACAAACTGGGTTAATAGTTAATAATACTACAATAAATGATTTTGGCATATCTTTTGGAGTAGGTTTACCGATAGGCCAACAATTATCAAATGTTAACCTTGGTTTTGAACTAGGTAAAAGAGGGGAAATAAATAATGAGCTTATTAAAGAAAATTATATTAACTTTCGCCTCAGTTTAACATTAAATGATAGATGGTTTAAAAAACGTAAATTAGATTAATTAAATAACCTACATGATGAGAAAAAATATTACAAACTTAGCAATAGTCTTATTCCTAGTAATAGGAATGAGTAATGTTTATGCACAAGACAAATATGGTGCTGAGCCACAAAAATGTAAAAATAATTTATCTCTTTTTCATGAAAGTGTAAAAGGCAAAAACTTTACTGATGCTTATGAATATTGGTTGTGGTGTTTTGAAAATTGCCCAAAAGGTTCAAAATTAATTTATAGTGATGGTTTAAAGATTGCTAATAATAAATATGAAAAAGGTGATAAAATTGCCGCAAGTAAATTAATTGATGATATTTATACCCAAAGAATAAAATATTTTCCTACTAACTTAGGTAAAGTATATAGTGATTGGGCAATTTCTTTAGAAAAAAGAGGTGCATCAAAAGAAAAGGTTTTTGAAAAATTAGAAGCCGGTTTTAAAGCGGATCCTTCAGGCTTAAGTATTAAAAATATGGCTAAATATTTTCAAGAAGTAACTAATAGAAATAAAGATACAAATGCTCAAAAAGTTTTTGATACTTATGATGATGTTTTAGAAGCTGTTAATAATAAGATTAATAAATTAACAAAAGAGTTAGATAAGATTAATGCTAAAGACTCAACCGGACAAACATTGACGAGTAAAGAAAAGAGAAAGAAAAAAAATAATGCTATCAACCTTAGGGGCTTAGGTCAAGCCGAAGGTCTTTTAGATCAAATTCTTGGTGAAGTAGCAACTTGCGATAGATTAATCCCTTTATACAAAAAAGGATTAGATGCTAATAGAACAGACGGTAAATGGTTAAAAAGAGCGGTATCTAGATTACATCATAAAGAATGTACACAAGATGCATTATACCCTAAAATGGTAGAAGCGTATGTACATGCTGACCCTTCACCTGAAGCATTTATTTTTTATGCGGGTATCTTAGAAAAAAGAGGTGAAAAAAGAAAAGCACTAGAGTATAGAAACAAAGCGGTCGATTTAGAAGCTGATCCATATAAAAAAGCAGATTATTTGTATAAAATTGCTAGAACTATGTCCGGATCTCAAGCTAGAACTTATGCGAGAAGAGCTTTAAAGCATAGACCAAGTATGGGTGAAGCTTATTTGCTTATTTCAAGATTATATGCGAAAAGCGCCAATAGTTGTGGTACAGATGAATTCAATAAAAGAATGGTATATGTAGCTGCTGTAAATAAAGCAAGACGTGCAAAAGCAGTTGATCCAAGTATCACTTCAAAGGCTAATAAATATATTAAGAGTTATTCGGCTAGTATGCCTTCTAAAAAATTATTGTTTACCATGGGCTTAAAATCTGGAACTCCACATAAAATTAGTTGTTGGATTGGTGAAACCGTTAGAGTTCCGTAATTTTATCTGATGTTACAATCAGCCTATCATAATATCAAAAGCGTTGCTACCCTATTTATAGTAGTGATGCTTTTTTCATGTGGTAATGACTTAAAAGAGGTTCAAGATTTTTTAGCTGATAAAAATTTGCCAATCGGTGTTACTAAAAACCTAAACTTAATTCACACTGATTCTGGTAGAGTAAAAACAAAATTAATCACACCGCTATTACATGATTTTAGTAATAGAGAAATGCATCCTTATCAAGAATTTCCTGAAGGCATAAAAATTATTACCTTTGATAAAAAAGGAGATTCTATTACATTAACTGCAGGTTATACCAAAACATATAGTAAAACAGGTATTTCAGAAGTAAAAAAAAATGTAGTAGTTGTCAATCATAAAGAAAAAAGTAAACTATTTACCGAACAGCTTTTTTGGGATCAAACCACTCATTATATTTATACCGAAAAAGCATTTAGACTAATTACAAAAACAGACACTATAGACGGTAAAGGTTTTGAGTCAAATGAAGATCTATCTAAGGTAACTATGAAAGATATTAGCGGACCCGTTTATGTTAATGAAGGTCAAGAATAAATAATTTAAACAAAAAAGATGACAAAAATTTTTAAATTTTTTGAATATGCATATCTAATAGTCGCAATAATTTTTATTGTTGAAGGAGTGTTGTATTGGAATACTAATAGAGAAAAGGCCTATCTTTTCTTAGGGTTTTCTCTATTGGCAATTTTTATGTATTTTTTTAAAAAACGTTTTAGAAAAAAAGCCGAAAGCCGAAATAAAAACAAATAATTTGGAATTTCAAGTTCTTATAATACTAATTTCTATTGTATTGTCTGCTTTCTTTTCGGGTATGGAAATAGCATTTATTTCTGCTAACAAAATGCATATTGAATTAGAGAAGAAAAAAGAATCATTTTTAGCCAAAATATTAGATAAATTAACCGAAAATCCTTCAAAATTTATTACCACTATGTTAGTTGGTAATAACATTTCTTTAGTTGTATTTGGATATTTTATGGGAGAATTATTAATGCCATATTTAAATCCGTACATGACGAATGGTTTTTTAATTTTATTGTTACAAACTTTAATTTCTACAATAATTATTTTGATAACTGCTGAGTTTATACCTAAAGCAATATTTAGGGTTTATTCTAATGAATTTCTAAAAATATTCGCTTTACCGGCGTATGCATTTTTACTGCTATTTTATTTTATTTCTGATTTTATCATTTTTATTTCTGATTTCATACTCCGAGTTTTTTTTAATACTAAAGAAGATAATGTACAACTCGCTTTTACCAAAGTTGAATTAGGAAATTATATAAGTGAACAGTTAGAAACTGTTAATGAAAATGAAGAAGTTGATTCTGAAATACAAATTTTTCAAAATGCATTAGATTTTCATAATGTAAGAGCAAGAGAAGCTATGATTCCAAGAACCGATATTATTGCTATTGATGTTCAGGATAGCATTAAAAATTTAAAAGAATTATTTTTAGAAACGGGCTTATCAAAAATAATGGTATATAAAAATTCAATAGATGATATTATTGGATATACCCATGTGTTTGAACTTTTTAAAAACCCTAAAAATATTCGTTCAATAATATTACCCATTGAGTTTGTACCTGAGACAATGATGATTAATGATATTTTAAGTGACCTCACTAAACGACAAAAAAGTGTAGCTGTTGTTTTAGATGAATTTGGCGGAACTTCCGGTTTAATTACTATTGAAGATATTATTGAAGAATTATTTGGTGATATTGAAGATGAACACGATTCTATTGAGCTCTTAGAAAAGAGAATAAATAATCGTGAATTTGAATTGTCAGCACGTTTAGAAGTTGATTATATTAACGAAACTTATAATTTTTCCCTTCCGGAAAATGATGCATACGAAACTATTGGTGGCTTAATAGTAAATATAACAGAAAACATTCCGCAACAAGGCGAAATTATAGATATTGAAAACTTTCAATTTACCATTATGGAAGTTTCATCATCAAAAATTGAAAAGGTTTACTTAAAAGTTTTATTTAAAGAGTAATATACTTCCTTTCTCATCTAAATTTACTTGTAATTCTACTTTCATAAGTAAAACGGAAATCGTACTTTCGCACACTGGATTTAAAAAGATTTAAAAATGGCAATTTTAGGTAAAATTAGAGAGCGTTCTTTGTTTTTAATTATCGTTATCGCTTTAGCACTATTTTCTTTTGTAATTGGCGATGTTTTTACTCGTGGTGGTTATGGTGGAAGTAACAAAAACTCAGTAGGAGAAATTAACGGAGAAAACATCTCTCGTGAAGAATTTGCCCAACTAGTAGAACAACAAAGGGCAAGAACAGGTAATAGAGGTTCGCAAATGCAAAGTGTTAATGCCGCTTGGGATAATTTAATAAGAGAAAAAGTATATAAAACTCAACTTGAAAAATCTGGAATTATAGTTGGAGAAAAAGATGTTTGGGATGAAATAATTAAACAACCTTTTGTTCAAGATAACTCCGAATTTAAAAATGAGATTGGTTTATTTGATGAAGAAAAATTTAAAGAATATATTGCAACATTGCAAGATGCAGCAACTGAAGATGAACAAGGAAAAGCAACTTGGTTGGGATGGCTCAATTATGAAAAAAACATCAAGTCTAACCTACAGATTAGTACTTATAATAACTTAATTACTGCCGGTTTAGGCGCTACTTTAAAAGAAGGTGAACGCTATTACTTCGACAATAACACCAAACTAGATTTAGAGTATATACATATACCGTTTTCATTTATTACTGATAGTTTAGTTACTGTTACTGATGATGAAATTATGAAGTACGTTAAAAGCAACCCTGAAGATTATAAAATGGAAGCTTCTCGTGATATTAGTTTTGTAAAATTTGAGATTAAAGCAACTGCTGAAGATGAGCAAGCTATAAAAACTAAGTTGGCTGAACTAATTAATGATAGAGAAGAATATAGCTCTGCAGCCAAAACAAATATTAAAATAATTGGTTTTACTAATACTGATAATGTTGAGGAGTTTTTTAGTGAAAATAATTCTGATACTCCATTAGATACTAAGTTTTATACAAAAGCAAAACTAAACAAGGTCTTTGCAGATAGTTTATTCAATTTGAATGTTGGTGAAATTTATGGACCTTATAAGGATGGAGAGTATTTTAAACTTTCAAAATTACTTGAGGTAAAACAATTACCTGATTCAGTAAAAGCCAGACACATACTAATTCCATTTGTCGGAGCATTGAGGGCAGATCCTTCAATTACGCAAACAGAAGCAGAAGCTAAAAATTCTGTTGATAGTCTTTTGGTTGTTATTAAAAAAGATAAATCAGAATTTGCTGACATTGCCAAAAATTTATCATCTGATAAAGGAAGTGGGGCAAAAGGTGGAGATTTAGGCTGGTTTACTTATGATAGAATGGTTCCTGAATTTAGAGACTTTACTTTTGAAAAT
>CAZHYX010000166.1:0-7067 GCA_964536675.1 uncultured Flavobacteriaceae bacterium | reverse complement strand
AAAATTTAAAAGGGATTACCACTTTTAATTTAGAATTTGATTATTCTGATGTTCAGATTCCTAAATATGATTCTGAAGAAGAATTTTTAGAAGATAAAATGGCAAAAAGAGAAAAAAAGGAAGCTGGTACCGGAGAAAAATTTAAAAAATATTGGTTTGCTGATAGAGCAAATAGATATGAACCTAAATTTATAGAATCATTCAATAAAAGATTTAAAGATAGTGAAGTTAGAGTTGATAAAAATTTTGAGGATGCTAAATACACTATTAAAATTCATACTACTAAAATGTACGCAGGTTATAATGTAGGTATTGTAAGAAGAAATGCAGAAATAAATGCCGTAATAACCATTTATGAAACTGGAAATCCTTCTAATATTTTATTATCTGGTAAATATAGTAAGGTACAAGGTGAAGGAGCCATGGGCTTTGACTATAATTCAGGATATAGAATATCTGAGTGTTATGCAAAATTAGCAAAGAACATTGCTAAAAGTATCATAAAGGCTTCAAAGTAAAACAGAATTTTTTTCAAAGAAAGCTATTGGTTATATACCAGTAGCTTTTTTTTGTTGCTCAATTTCAAGATCAATTAAATGCGCCACAGATGTAATTACTCTATTGTGTTTTTTTACAAAAGGATTTGTTTCATCCCAAACATACCCTGCTAAAACTGCACAAATTTTTTCTTTTATTTCAGGATTTTCAGGTTGATGAAAGAATATTTTTTGAAGATTTTCTGTGTACCATTCTTTTACATAGGTTGCAAAAACCGCTGTACCTTTTTTAATATATTTTGTGTATTCATTTTCCCAATTAATTGCCTCACCTTTCAATTGTCTTGTAGCTAATTTTGCAGCCAAAAGAGAAGATTCAGTTGCAAAAGCGATACCGGACGAAAAGACAGGATCTAAAAATTCTGAACTATTACCCGTTAAGACATAACCATCTCCATATAATTGTTTAACAGATTTTGAATAATTCTTTATTATGATGGGTTCAAATAGAAAATCGATATTTTTAAATCTATCGTAATAATGAGTGGATAATTTTAACATTTCAGAAAGCATTTCTGAAGTATCTCCTTTATATGATTCTATAAATTCTGTAGAACCCGCAAAACCAATACTTGTATTTCCATTTGAAAACGGAATTACCCATAACCAAGCTTCAGGTTTTACAACGTCAAAAGTTATGAGTGTTCCTTCTGTACCTTGAGGTCTCTTGCTATCTTTTACATGCGTAAATATAGAAGAGTGTTTTGGTAAAGGCGAGGGTATGTCTAAGTTGAGTAATCTGGGTAAAACCCTGCCATAACCACTAGAATCTATTATAAATTTAGCATTAATTTCTTGTTCTTCACCACTAGTATTTTTAATTGTTGTTTTTGATGTAGTGTCATTGAAAGTAACATCAGTAACTTCCCATTCAAAAGCAATATTTATGCCTTTACGGATAATTTCATTCGCCAAAGCATTATCAAAATCTGCCCGAGGTACTTGCCATGTCCAATTCCAACCCTTTGTGTATTTTTTACTAAAATCAAAATGACAAACATCATTACCTCTAATAAAACGAGCACCATATTTTTTTTCAAAATTCTGAACCTCTAAACATTCCAGTAAATCTACTTCTTCAAAGTGTTCCATTGATCGCGGTAATAAACTTTCTCCAATAACAAATCTAGGAAATAGTGACTTTTCTATCACTTGAACTGATAGTCCGTTTTTATGTAAATATGCAGCAGCAACACAACCTGAAGGACCAGCACCTATAACTAAAACGTCAATATTTTTCTCAATCATTATTTTTGTTATAAAAGTTAATGTAAAAGTATTAAATTTGCAGGTTCAAAATAACTAAAATATAATTTAGTTATTAAAATTTTATATAAAGTAATATAGAGAATGCTGGTACTTAAAGGGAAATTATATTTAAATGATTTTTATGAAGTTATTTTTAACGAAAGCCAAATTGAATTAGATACTATTTTAGTAGAAAGAGTAGAAAATAGTTTTAATTTTTTAAAAGAATTTTCTGAAAATAAAATAATCTATGGTGTAAATACCGGGTTTGGCCCTATGGCTCAGTATAAAATTAAGGATGAGGATAGAATTCAATTACAATATAATTTAATTCGAAGTCATGCTTCTGGCACAGGAAATCTTCTACCAGCCAAGTATGTTAAATCTGCAATGTTAGCGAGATTGAATACCTTAAGTTTAGGAAATTCAGGAGTTCATAAATCTACTATTGAACTAATGACCTTATTAATTAATAAAAATATTATTCCTTTAATTTATGAGCATGGAGGCGTAGGTGCCAGTGGTGATTTAGTACAATTGGCACATTTAGCATTGGTTTTAATTGGTGAAGGTGAGGTTTTCTATAAAGGAAAGAGATGTAATACGGAAGAGGTATTTAAACTTGAAAAATTAACACCTATCAATGTTGAATTAAGAGAAGGGTTAGCACTGATGAATGGTACATCAGTAATGACAGGTATTGGTATAGTTAATGTAATTTATACAAAACGCTTGTTAAATTGGGTTATAAAATGTTCTGCCGCAATTAATGAAATAGTACAAGCATATGACGATCATTTGTCAGATGAGTTGAATAGTACTAAAATGCATAAAGGTCAACAAGAAATAGCAAAACAAATGCGTGATCATTTAAAAGATAGTGCTTTGACACGTAATAGAGAGCAGTTTTTATATAATTCTAATAATGCTAACAGCCCGGTCTTTAAAGAGAAAGTTCAGGAGTATTATTCATTGCGTTGTGTTCCGCAAATTTTAGGACCTGTATTAGATACACTTAATAATGTTCATAAAATATTAGTAGAAGAAGTAAATTCAGCTAATGACAATCCTATTGTTGATGTTGAAAAACAACATGTATATCACGGTGGGAATTTTCATGGAGATTATGTATCTTTAGAGATGGATAAATTAAAGATAGTAGTTACTAAAATGTCAATGTTAGCTGAGCGTCAATTAAATTATTTATTGAACTCAAAATTGAACGATATTTTACCTCCGTTTGTTAATTTAGGGAAGTTGGGACTAAATTTTGGAATGCAAGGAGTACAGTTTACAGCAACATCAACAACTGCAGAAAATCAAACACTATCAAACCCGATGTATGTACATAGTATTCCAAATAATAATGACAATCAAGATATTGTAAGTATGGGTACTAATGCTGCTTTAATGACTAAAAAAGTAATAGAAAATTCTTTTGAAGTAGTAGCAATAGAATTGATAACGATTGTGCAAGCAATTGAATATTTAAATTTTAAAGATAAAGTTTCTTCTAAAACAAAAGCATTATTTGATGATATTAGAAAAATAGTTCCTGTTTTTAAGGAAGATGTAGTAATGTACCCTTATGTAAATGGAGTTAAAGAATATTTAATAAACACTAATTAAAATTTTATTATGAAAAAAATTATATTTCTACTCGTTATGGTCTTTTTTGGTCAAACATTGATAGCTCAAAAAGCCGCTTTGGTCAGACAAGATAAAAAGTTTGGTTATATAAATGAAAAAGGAGAATGGCTAATCAAACCTACATACGAAAAAGCCAGTAGTTTCTCTGATGGCTTGGCAACTTTTTACGATGGTAATAAATGGGGGTTTATAAATGCAAAAGGCGAAACTGTAATTAATGCTCAATACGATAGAACGAAACGTTTTGATAGCGGGCTGGCTATAGTATTAGTTGACAAACGTTGGTTTTATATCAATAAAAAAGGTGAAGAGGTTAGTATGCCATCATCAGACAAAATATACGATTTTAAAAAAGGTATTGCCTATATTAAAAGAGGGGAACTTACAGGTCTTATCAATGCAAAAGGAGACGTAATTCTAGAACCAAAATATACTAAAATATTAGCATTTAGAAATGGTCATGCTAAAATAAAACAAGGTGAACTTTGGGGGTTAATTGATAAGAGTGGTAAAGTTATAATTGAACCTAGCTATCAAGAATTAGGTGATTTTTCTGATGGTATAATAAGAGCTAAAAAGAATAATGTTCTAGGAATATTAAAAAATGGGGAATTTACTAAAGTTGATGGGATATTAAAAATTTGGGATTTTAGAGATGGACAAGAATTAACCTATGCAAGTAGTATTGATAAAAAAGTGGGGTTTATCAATAGAAAAGGAGAATGGGTTATTAAACCTCAATATAAAAGAGTAAGAGCTTTTTCAAATGGCCTGGCGCCGGTTACAACTGATGGTAAATCATGGGGATATATAAATGAAGAGGGTACATTGGTAATTCCTATGAAATTTAGAGATGCAGAAATATTTAGTAAAGACGGTTTGGCTCCAGTTAAAATTTCAAAACTTTGGGGTTTTATCAATAAAACAGGAGAATTGGTAATTGAAGATAAATATGTAATCACTGTCGGAAGTTTTGCTAGTATGTTTAAAAAGAATGTTCAAAAAGGATTTATTGACGGATTATCACGAGTAGGTTACAAAAAGAAATGGGGATTTATTGATACCAAAGGAAATTTATTAAAAGATACTTGGTTTCAAAATGCAGAACCATTTGTTGATATAAAATAGGACAGAGCGTTAAGAAAATGTCTGATAGACATTTTAGCGAATGAGCCAGCTGATGGGGAGATGTTCCGATTTAATAAAATAGTAAAGACAAAAGACATATGAAAGCTGCATTAGTAACAGGGGGTTCAAGAGGTATAGGTAGTGCTATTTGTGTAAAATTAGCTGAAGATTCTGAATATCATATTTTAATCAATTATCATTCAAATAAAACTGCTGCTGAAGCAACACTACAGCAGGTTAATGATAAAGGTGGAAGTGGAGAAATAATTCAATTTAATGTTGCAGATGCTGATGATGTGAAAACAACATTAGATAAATGGATGAGTGAAAATAAAGATACATTAATTGAAGTAATTGTAAATAATGCAGGTATCACTAAAGATGGATTATTTATGTGGATGCCTTCCGATGATTGGCAAAAAGTAATTAATACCAGTTTAAATGGTTTCTTTAATGTTACTAATCATTTAATTCAAAAAATGTTAAGTAATCGATATGGTAGAATCATAAATATGGTTTCTGTTTCGGGTGTAAAAGGCACACCGGGGCAGACTAATTATTCTGCTGCTAAAGGTGCGGTTATAGCTGCAACCAAAGCATTAGCTCAAGAAGTTGCAAAACGAAAAATAACAGTAAATGCAGTAGCACCAGGATTTATAAAAACAGATATGACGAGTGATTTAGATGAAAAAGAATTAAAAAAAATGATACCGATCAATAGATTTGGAGAAGCTGAAGAAGTTGCCGATTTAGTATCTTTTTTGGCATCTAAAAAATCTTCTTATATCACGGGTGAAATTATTAATATAAATGGAGGCATATACTCATAGCTACTAAAAGAATTATGAATAGAGTAGTAATAACAGGAATGGGGATTTACTCTTGTATAGGGAGTAATTTAGATGAAGTAAAAGATTCTTTGTATAAAGGAAAATCAGGAATTGTTTATGATATTGATCGTAAAGAATTTGGTTACCGTTCTCCGTTAACCGGTATGGTTCCTGAGCCAAATCTTAAAAAAGAATTATCTAGACGACAACGACTTAGTTTAGGCGAAGAAGCTCAGTATGCTTATATAGCAACTATTGAAGCCTTAAAAAATGCCAATATTGATCAAGATTTTTTAGACACTAATGAAATAGGTATTTTATATGGTAATGATAGTACTGCAAAATCCATTATTGATTCTGTAGATAAAATTCGAGTAAAAAAAGATACTACCTTAGTTGGTTCCGGTGCTATTTTTAAATCAATGAATTCTACTGTAACCATAAATCTATCAACTATTTTTAAATTAAAAGGTATCAATTTTACTGTGAGTGCGGCATGTGCGAGTGGTTCACATTCTATTGGAATAGGATATCATCTAATTAAAAGTGGTTTGCAAGACACTATTATTTGTGGAGGAGCTCAAGAAATTAATAAATATGCCATGGGTAGCTTTGACGGTTTGGGAGTTTTTTCCACTAAACTAGAAGACCCAACAAAAGCATCATCTCCGTTTGATGCTGATAGAGATGGTTTGGTACCTAGTGGTGGTGGTGCAACTGTAATTTTAGAAAGTTACGAATCGGCAATAAAAAGAGGAGCTCCGATTTTAGGAGAAGTAATTGGCTATGGTTTTTCTTCTAATGGAGATCATATTTCTACTCCAACTTCGGAAGGACCAACTAGAGCTATGCAAAAGGCAATTAATGATGCAAAAATTACTGCATCTGAAATAGATTATGTAAATGCACATGCAACTTCAACCCCCATTGGTGACGCAAATGAGGCAAAGGCAATTTTTAATGTTTTTGGCAAAAAAGGCCCCTATGTTAGCTCCACAAAATCAATGACTGGTCATGAATGTTGGATGGCAGGAGCAAGTGAAGTTATTTATTCAATGTTAATGATGCAACACTCATTTATTGCACCTAATATAAATTTAAAAACTCCGGATGAAGATGCTGTCAAATTAAATTTAGTTACAGAAACTCTAAATAAAAAAATTGATGTATTTTTGTCGAATTCCTTTGGGTTTGGAGGAACAAACTCAGCATTGATAATAAAAAAAATATAATTATTTTAAGAGCATGAAGAAAGAAGATATCATTGAAAAAATAAATGATTTTCTAATAGATGAATTTGAAGTTGAAGCTGATGATATTAAACCTGAGGCTGATTTAAAAGAAACACTAGAATTAGATAGTTTAGATTTTGTTGACCTAGTTGTAGCTATTGATGCAAATTTTGGAATCAAATTGGTTGGCGAAGACTTTATAAACACAAAAACAATGCAAGAATTTTATGACCTAATTGAAAGAAAATTAGGTTAGAAATGGTTGCTCTTCTATACTTATTTAAGGGCTTTATACGAAATTTAAAAGAGCTCAAAAATGTTGTAATTAACTTACATTAGGTTTCTAATATTGCAACGGTATTGATTTGCTTAACTGATATTTAGCACTGTAAAATATGATTTTCCCAAATACCTACCTCTAT
>CAZHYX010000165.1:0-7079 GCA_964536675.1 uncultured Flavobacteriaceae bacterium | reverse complement strand
TGCATGGAAAAACCAAAAAGGAAATTGCATCAGAAGTATTAGCAACCGCTGTAAATAATCTTCCTGACAATCAAAATGTTGGACTTATGGCTTATGGTCATAGAAAAAAAGGCGATTGCAATGATGTAGAATTTTTGGTAGATTTAAAAAACAATGCTAAAGACAAAGTTATCAAAGCGGTAAAAAATATCAATCCCTTAGGGAAAACTCCTTTGGCTCGTTCTGCAACAATAAAAACTAAGTTAAATTAAATACGCAATTTTAAACGTTTTTCAGCTCGTTGTTTTATGACTGTTAAACGTTTCATAATATCCATAATTTCAGGATCTTTATTTTCTTTATATATCTGATTTAATGATAAGATAAGCTCTTTGGTTTTGTTAGAAATTATTACACGTTCTGAAGTACTTGTCATCCGTAGTTTAGATTTTTCAAACTCTAAAGCCTCGTTAATAACTTTGTTTTTATGTGTATCCATTTTTTGATTTTATAAATTAATTGTGACAAATATATATAAAGTTGGATTAATTTTTGTAAAAATTAAGAAGCCGACCTTTAAAACTCACTCGTAAAATGTAGTTTTACTGTTGGGTATTTTTGCTGTGTCATTTGGATAGTAAAAGCGGAATCGGCTAAAAAAACCAATTGATCTTGTTTGTCTTTAGCTAAATAGCGTTGTTTCACACGTTTAAATTCGGAATATTCCTCGTTTTTAGGGTCTTCAGGCTCTACCCAACATACTTTATGCATGGGTAAGTTTTCATAAGAACATTTTGCGCCATATTCATGTTCTAATCGGTATTGAATGACTTCGTATTGTAAAGCGCCAACGGTACCAATTATTTTTCTACCATTCAATTCTAATGTAAATAGCTGAGCTACACCTTCGTCCATTAATTGATCTAAACCTTTATATAACTGTTTAGATTTTAATGGGTCAGCATTGTTTACATAACGGAAATGTTCAGGTGAAAAACTAGGTACCCCTTTAAAGTTTAGAATCTCTCCTTCTGTTAAAGTATCACCAATTTTAAAGTTTCCGGTATCGTGTAATCCCACAATGTCTCCAGGGAAAGATTCATCTACAATTTGCTTTCTTTCAGCAAAAAATGCATTCGGACTCGAAAACTTCATTTTCTTTTTATTCCGTACATGTAAATAAGGTACATTACGCTTAAATATACCAGAAACTATTTTAATAAATGCTAGTCGGTCTCTGTGTTTAGGATCCATATTGGCATGGATTTTAAATACAAATCCCGTTAAAGTTTCTTCTTTTGAGTCTACCAAACGTTCTTCAGCCATTTTTGGTTGAGGAGATGGTGCAATTTCAATAAAACAGTCTAATAATTCTTTTACGCCAAAATTATTCAATGCAGAACCAAAAAAAACGGGTTGTAACTCTCCTTTTTGGTATTCGTCTTGGTCAAATTTCGGATATACTTCACGTACTAACTCTAATTCTTCACGTAGCGTATTGGCAGCACTTTCTCCTATGATTTTATCTAATTCAAGATTAGTAATATTATCAAATTCAATTCCTTCAGAAACGGTTTGCTTATTATCGCCTGAAAAGAGGTTGAGTTTCTTTTCCCAGATATTATAAATACCTTTAAAATCGTATCCCATACCTATTGGAAAGCTCAAAGGTGTAACTCGTAAGCCAAGTTTTTGCTCTACTTCATCTAATAAGTCAAAAGCATCTTTACCTTCACGATCTAATTTATTAATAAATACAATGATAGGTATACTACGCATTCGGCAAACTTCTACTAATTTTTCAGTTTGCTCTTCTACGCCTTTGGCAACATCAATAACAACTATAACGCTATCAACGGCTGTAAGTGTTCTAAAGGTATCTTCAGCAAAATCTTTATGTCCAGGCGTATCGAGAATGTTTATTTTTTTGTCTTTGTAAATAAACGCCAATACCGAAGTTGCTACTGAAATACCACGTTGACGTTCAATTTCCATAAAATCGGAAGTTGCCCCTTTTTTAACCTTATTATTTTTTACAGCACCAGCTTCTTGTATTGCACCACCGAAAAGCAATAACTTTTCCGTTAAAGTAGTTTTACCGGCATCGGGATGCGAAATAATACCAAAGGTACGTCTGCGTTGTATTTCTTCTAAGAAACTCATCTATCAAAATTAGGAGGGCAAATATACTGTTAATTTGATGATTTGAAAATGTGTTTAATGTGATAATTTAGATAATTTTGTGTTTATTAAATTAATGTAAAAAAAAACCTTAACCTCTCCGCCTTTGGCACCTCTCCTTAAAAAAAGGAGAGGAATCAAATATAGTTTAGTTAGTGTGAAATACCGAATTTGTTTCCTCCAGATAGCTATCGCGATTTAGGGAAGGAATATGCTTAATATTAGAATGTAAAACTCCTCTCCTTTTTTAAGGAGAGGTGCCGAATGTAATGAGGCGGAGAGGTTTAATAAATCACTTCTGCTTCAATAAAAACATCTTCATAAGGCCATTCATCTCTCCCTGCTTTAAGGAGAGAAATTTTATTCAATACGTTAAACCCAGAAATTACCTCTCCGAAAACAGTATGTTCTCCATTTAAATGATGTGACCCTTTCTTATTTTGGATAAAATAAAATTCAAAAGGTGTTGATTTTTTGCTGATATTATTTTCCCAATCTCTAGCTGCTGCCAAGGCACCATACTTATGTTTTCTATGTTTTCTAAATTCAGCTGGAACGGTATAGTTCTGATATTGATTGCGCATTCTTAAAGTTTTAGAACTTTCAGAGTTGCCACCTTGTACAATAAAGTTTGGAACAATTCTATAAAAGCAGGTAGTATTAAAATAACCAACTTCTGTTAAAAAGATAAAATTTGCTCTATGTAAGGGTGTATCATTATACAACTGAATAGTAATATTACCTAATCGTGTCTTTAACAGTACTTTATTGGCTTTATGTTTTTCACCATATGCAATTAAAAAGTCAATAGCATTTTTACTAGTAATAGAATCAAATGCTTTTATAATTTTTGTAGTTTTCTTTTCTGGTATGAGTATAGATTCCTTTTCCTGAAGAACCTTTTCTTTTTCTACCTGTTTATTTGTGTCATTTTTACATCTAGAAATAATCATTAATATACTTATTACAACATATAAATTTAAAAACCTCATGGATATAAAAATAATTATTTTAAGATTACAAAGATATAGGTATTCAAGTAAAACTTCGTAAATTCGACCTTAATAACATTATAGATGAACTTTAAATGTATACTAATTTTGTTCTGTTTCAATTTATTGATAAGTTGTAACCATACTCAAAAGAGGGATATTGCTAAGGAAAAAGTCAGAATCACTTCTTCGCTTTATCTTGATTTAGAGGGGAATTCAGTTGTTTTAGATAATTTTAAAGGAAAAAGAATACTTCTTAATTTTTGGGCAACATGGTGTGCGCCTTGTTTAAAGGAAATGCCTTCTATGAAAAGAGCACAAAAGGTATTAAAAAATGAAAATTATGTGTTTTTATTTGCTACTACTGATGATTTGAAAAAAATTAATCAATTCATAAAAAATGAAAATTACCCTTTTCAATTTTTACAATTTAAAGGTACTCTTGATAAATTAAATATATATGCTTTGCCAACAACATTTGTTTATGATACAAATGGTAATCAAGTGAAACGAATTGATGGTGCAACCGAATGGGATTCAAAAGAAATGTTAAATCAATTAAGAGCCATAAAATGATGAAGTTTTTAACAATATTAATATTTGTTTTTATTTTAATATCCTGTAAAGAAAATAAAAGAACCAAAACTATAATTTCTATAAAATCACCAACTGAAATTGGAAGTAAACAGCCTTATTTATTTACGAATGGAGATCAACTAGTGATGTCATGGACTCAAAAAATAAACGACTCAACTTTTGCTTTAAATTATTCTGAGCTTACTAAAAATAAATGGACAAAACCAGTTGAAATTGTAACAGGTGATAATTGGTTTATAAACTGGGCCGATTTCCCCGCAATAGCTAAAAATAACGACAATTTATTAGTGCATTTTCTGCAAAAGTCTGATTCTAAAACATTTGCTTATGATGTACATTTAATGCTGTCTAACACCAATGGTGATACTTGGAGTAACGATTTTTTGTTGCATAGCGACAGCACAAAAACAGAACATGGTTTTGTAACATTATTACCCTATAAAGAAGATTCTTTTTTTGTAACATGGTTAGATGGTAGAAATACTGGTGGCGGAAGTCATGATGATGACCATAATAGTAGTGGTACCATGAATATTAGAGTAGCAACGGTACAGCCAACGGGACAAATAATTGACGATATACTGGTTGATACTAAGACTTGTGATTGTTGTCAAACTAGTGCTGCCATTACACCTAAGGGACCAATTATTGTGTATAGAGATAGATCTAATAAAGAAGTGAGAGATATTTATATTTCTCGATTATTAGATGGAAGCTGGACGATACCAAAACCGATACATAATGATAATTGGGTAATTAATGGTTGTCCGGTAAATGGACCAAAAGCAGCTTCTCATAATAATACACTAGTTGTAGCTTGGTTTACTGCAGCAAATAATAAGCCAAAAGTAAATATTGCTTTTTCTAAAGATAGTGGTGCAAATTTTAATACGCCTGTTCAAATTGATAATGGAAAGCCCATTGGCAGGGTAGATGTTGTTTTGTTAGATGAAGAAAATGCATTAGTGAGTTGGATGGAATCAACAGGCAATGCTGCTGAAATAAAAGTAGTAAAAGTAAATAGTAATGGCAAAAAACAACAGCCTATTATTATTACTGAATTATCAGCAGCAAGGACAAGTGGGTTCCCACAATTAGAAATTATTAATGATATAGTTTATATGGCGTGGAATAATATTATTGATAATCAGTCAAATATAAAAATTAAAAGTATTTTAATTAGCGATTTTGATTAACTTGATTCTCAATTCATGTCTTGGAATGATTATTTCCCTTTACCAATATTAGCCTTTTAGTTTTCAAAATACACCTTCCCTGATTGAAGGAAGAAGCTAAACTCTAACTAGATATTAAATACATATTTTATAAAATGATTTAATTGAAAAGAATTCCCCTATCCCGATAGCTATGGGGTGCCTAGGGGTTTCCGATTTACCTCTCCTTGGGAGAGGTCGAAACTACCTTTTCGCAGTTCTGGGTGAGGTAAAATACCATCCTGACTGTTCACGGTTTTTGACTCTAAAGCCAAAATGAAACCGGCGAAATACCTCTATGGCTCTGCCTCGGGGATAGTCGGTTTCAAGAAATTTTTTATTTTCGCAAAACTTTAATTTTGTAACTTTGTTGCAATAGTAATCTTTATGATAGAAGAACACGTAATATTAGTAAATGAAAAGGATGAACCAATAGGATTAATGCCTAAGTTGGAAGCTCATAAAAAAGCAGTATTACATAGAGCTTTTTCAGTTTTTATATTGAATGATAAAGGAGAATTATTATTGCAACAACGTGCTGCTTCTAAATATCATTCACCAATGCTGTGGACAAATACTTGTTGTAGCCATCAACGAGAGGATGAAAGTAATATAAAAGCCGGTAAAAGACGTTTATTTGAAGAAATGGGTTTTGTTACCGAATTAAAAGAAGTTTTTTCATTTATTTATAAAGCATCTTTTGATAACGGACTTACAGAACATGAATTAGATCATGTAATGGTAGGTGTTTATAATGAAAATCCTAAAATTAATCTTGATGAGGTTGGTGATTATAAATGGATAACTTTAGAAGCCGTTAAAACTGATATAAAATTACAACCAGAAATTTATACTGAGTGGTTTAAGATTATATTTAAAGAATATTATCAACGATTGGTTGAAGCTTGATTAACCATTTGTCATTCGTGGGCAAGTATGAATCTAGGCTTCAAATATTTTTTTTAGCCTATTTTAAGGATAGTCTTAAGTTTAGTAATATTAAGTAATTAATAGGTAATTAATGTCTAATGAGAGTAACTGTAAATAGAAAAGCACATTTTAATGCAGCACATAGGTTGTATAGGCATGAATGGTCAGATGAAAAGAATCTGGCCGTTTTTGGTAAATGTAGTAATCCACACTATCATGGTCATAATTATGATTTAACGGTATCTGTTACTGGTGAAATAGACCCTTTAACAGGTTTTGTAATGGATATGAAAGTATTAAAGGATCTGATTAGAACTGAAATTGAAGATGCTTTTGATCATAAAAACCTGAATGAAGAAGTGCCTGAGTTCAATGCTAAAGGATTAAACCCAACAGCTGAAAATATAGTGGTTGTTATTTGGAATAAGCTCCGTTCAAAAATTGATATAGCACATGACCTTTCTATTACTTTATATGAAACACCTAGAAATTTTGTGAGTTATAGTGGGGAATGAGACACTAATTTTCACGAATTAATTAGTGTCAAAATATTATTTAGTGTTGCTTAAAATAATACACTTCTAGCTCATCTAAATACTTTTGTTTTTCAGTGTTACTTAACAAAGAATATTGAAATGAATTTTTAGCTAATTCATACAAATCTTGTTTACTAAGATTTAAAGCTTCTTGTATTTCTATATAGTTTTGATTTATTTGTCCACCAAAATACGCAGGGTCGTCGGAATTTATGGTTACTTTTAACCCTAAGTCCATCATCTTTTTTAAAGGATGGTTTTTCAAATCGTCAACTACACGTAATGCTGTATTCGAAAGTGGACAAACGGTTAATGCCATATCACGCTTAATAATTTCCTTTACTAGTACATTATCTTGTAGAGCGTTATTACCATGATCAATTCGATGAATTTTTAAGATGTCTAACGCCTCCCAAATATATTCCGGAGGTCCTTCTTCACCGGCATGTGCTAATGGAATATATCCTTCCTTTACAGAAGCTTCAAATACATTTTTAAATTTTGAAGGAGGGTTTCCTTTTTCAGAAGAATCTAATCCCACAGCTATAATTAAATGTTTAAAAGGTAATGATTGTTTGAGTGTTACAAAAGCATCTTCTTCTGTTAGATGACGTAAATAGCTCATAATTAACAATGAAGTAACACCTAGT
>CAZHYX010000164.1:6349-7083 GCA_964536675.1 uncultured Flavobacteriaceae bacterium | reverse complement strand
TATTTTTTTTACATAATTGATAACATCTGAAACGGTGGCTTTTTTTACTTCAATATTGGAAATAGGAGAGAAGGTACGTCCAATTCTTGCAAAGAGTAGTTTTAAATAGTCATAAATTTCGGTAGATGTACCTACTGTAGATCGAGGGTTTGTACTATTTACTTTCTGTTCTATAGCAATTGCCGGAGCTATACCTTTAATATATTCAACCTTTGGTTTGTTTAATTTACCTAAGAATTGTCTTGCATACGAAGATAAACTTTCAACATATCTACGTTGACCCTCTGCATATAAAGTATCGAATGCCAAGCTTGATTTTCCTGAGCCTGATAAACCTGTAATTACTACTAATTTGTTCCTTGGAATGGCAATATCAATGTTTTTTAGGTTATGAATTGCCGCTTTTTTAATAATTATATACGCTCTTGGATCTAAGTTGTCTATCTTCACTGAAGCCCTTTAAAATATGAAATAATGGCAAAGATAGTGACTTATTTTCAGATTAAAAACTAAGATTAAAATAAAAATTTATTAAAAAATATTTGTTTTATTAAAATATTTGTTTCTATATTTGCCCGTCCAATCTAACCAATTGGAATAATTAATAAAGGAACTAGTTTCCCCCTAACTAACAAAAATTAACGCTTATAGTATAGTTCTACTTTTTATCATTTAATTAAACGAAGTCTCATAGCTTCATAAAAAGGGAATTATGCAAAAACAAAAATTAGACG
>CAZHYX010000164.1:3016-6336 GCA_964536675.1 uncultured Flavobacteriaceae bacterium | reverse complement strand
TAGTAACTACATTAATGGCAGTGAAAGATCATTAGAAATCTTAGTTGGTCGCCACAAACAAAGAATTTACAGTTTTATTTATTCAAAAGTACTAGACAGAGATGTTGCTGAAGACATTTTTCAAGATGCTTTTATTAAAGTAATCAATACTTTAAAGTTAGGTAATTACAATGAAGAAGGTAAATTTTTACCTTGGGTAATGCGAATTGCTCATAATTTAGTAATTGACCACTTTAGAAAAGGTAACAGAATGCCTTCATTTAAAAATACTGAAGAGTTTGATATTTTTTCAGTATTAAGTGACTCTTCTTTAAATGCTGAAAAACAAATTATCAAAGATCAAATCCATTTTGACGTTCGTAGAATAGTTGATGAGTTACCAGAAGATCAAAAAGAAGTATTAATAATGCGTATTTATAGAGATATGAGTTTTAAAGAAATATCTGATAGTACTGGTGTTAGTATCAATACTGCTTTAGGTAGAATGCGATATGCATTGATTAATTTGAGAAAGATTATAGAGAAAAACAATATAATTTTAACCAATTAACAATAAAGTAGGTTTTTTTGCGTTTATTTATTAATTATTAACCCCAAACTAATTAATAAAGTATGATGAAAAAACTTTACTCTGAAGAATTGCTCCATGAGCAATTCGAACCAAAAAAAGAAACAATTTCGTTTTTATTGAATTACTCTAAGTCAATTAGAGTAATTAGAAACAAAAAGGATCAACCAATTATGTTTCATTTGAATTAGTTAAAAAGGCTTGTAAATTTTTACAAGCCTTTTTTATTATATGCTGAAATCACACTTTTTCTACCAATTGTATTTGTAATAATATCTTTATCTAAATTCCACCCTCTAGCTGGTGAAAACTCTCGTCCATAATAAATAATCTGTAAGTGTAACTTATTCCATATTTCTTTAGGAAATAATCGTTTTGCATCTTTTTCCGTTTGAACAACATTTTTTCCATTGCTTAAATTCCATCTGTACATTAACCTGTGAATATGTGTATCTACAGGAAAGGCAGGAATATTAAATGCCTGACTCATTACTACAGAAGCAGTTTTATGTCCTACAGCCGGTAATCTTTCTAAGGCTTCAAAACTTTTAGGTACTTTACCATTGTGTTCATCAATTAATATGTGTGATAACCCATAAATACCTTTTGATTTCATTGGTGATAAACCTACGGGTTTTATAATATCTCTAATTTCTTCAACCGTAAGCTTAATCATATCATACGGGTTGTCTGCTTTGTCAAATAAGATAGGAGTGATAGTATTTACTCGAGCATCAGTACTTTGAGCTGATAATAATACAGAAATCAATAAAGTATAAGGATCTTTATGGGTTAATGTTATAGGTGGTTTAGGATATAATTTATCTAAGGTCTTAATAATAAAATTAACACTTTCTTTTTTAGTCATATTTTGGTTAAATTTGTTCAAACAAAAATACAAATAATGACGACATTAAAAATAGGAGATAAGGCTCCAAATTTTGAAACACTAGATAATCAAGGGAATATTATAAAATTGATTGATTATAAGGGTAAAAAACTAGTTTTATTCTTTTATCCGAGAGCAAATACGCCCGGTTGTACAGCTGAAGCATGTAATTTACGAGATAATTATAAGCGTTTTTTATCTTTAGGATATGAAATACTTGGTGTTAGTGCTGATACAGCAAAAAAGCAACAAAATTTTATTAATAAATATAACTTACCTTTTCCGTTACTGGCCGACGTTGATAAAGAAGTTATCAATGCATATAAAGTTTGGGGTCTCAAAAAGTTTATGGGTAGAGAGTTTAATGGAATTTATCGTACAACTTTTGTTATTGATGAAGACGGAATTATTGAAGAGGTAATAACCAAAGTTAAAACTAAGGAGCATACCGGGCAGATATTAGAGAGTTAGTGTTTTAAAGAGGGGTTTATATTTTTATTTACAGAAAATTTCAAACCCCAATATCAAAATTCCAAAAAATGGATTATGGTATTAAATATTTTATTTTAATGTTATACCAATTTAATTATAAATTCCTGCCTGCGCAGGAATTACAAACGTATTTTTGAAATTTATTTCTATGTACCGGCTTTAATTTTGCTTAGCAAAACGTCTTCTAGAATAACCAAATAAGCGATGTTCAATAATAATTTCAGAAATACCTTTTGGAAGCATTTCTTCCCAACCATCTTCACCATTAGCGATCATTTGTAGTATAGTTCTTGAGAAAATATCTAATATTTCTGGGTCATAATCTTTAATATCGAGCATTTTACCATTGTATTTAAAGAACTTATATAGCTCTTTCATACGGGGGTGTACTTTTAGCGTTTCACTAGTAATATATTCACCACTTTCTTTATCCTTAAGCGGGTATAGATATATTTTTAAATCTTTAAAGAATAATTTACCAAATGCCTCCAATATTCCACCACTTAAATGTCTATAGTATTTCTCGTCAAAAATTTGCACTAAATTATAAACGCCCATTGCCAATGCCATTCTTGCTTTTGTAAATTCAGCAAAATATTCTACTAACTTATAATATTCTTGAAAGTTAGTAATCATTACATTTTGCCCTAAAGAGCATAGTAATTCCGCTCTATCTAAAAAATCACGTTCATTAATTTCTCCCTCAGCACGTAAATTTGCTAATGTAATTTCGAAAATAAAAGTAGCATTGTCTTCTTTTACAGTTTTTTCTTTTAAAAATAACTCTTGCGCTTTTTCAAACATATCCATGTTTACCTTGGTAACAGGTCTAAAACTACCTCGAAGCGTTAAAATATTTTTTTTGTATAATACTTGAGCAGGCAATAAGTTATTACCATCTGGTCCAAACATAACCGCGTCGGTCATACCATTTTTAACCAATTGTAAACTCATTAATCTGTTGTCAACATACATAAATCGAGGTCCAGAAAAATTAACCATATCGATCTCAATCTGATCTTGATCTAGATTGTCATAGAAAGATTTTAATAATTCTTTAGGCCTGTCATTCATATAAAATGCACCGTAGATTAAATTAACACCAAGTACACCTAATGTCTCTTGTTGTAAACGAGCATCAGTTTGTTTAAATCGAATATGTAATACAATTTCATTATAACCTTCCAACGGGTCTAATTGAAATTTAATACCTAACCAACCATGACCTTTAAATTTTTTAGCAAAATCAATAGTTGCTACGGTATTTGCATACGAAAAGAACAATTTATCAGGATGTTTACTTCTACTTAATCTGTCCTCTATAAGTTCAATTTCATGAGATAACATTCTTTCTAAACGGGGTTGCGTAAC
>CAZHYX010000164.1:0-2995 GCA_964536675.1 uncultured Flavobacteriaceae bacterium | reverse complement strand
AGAGAAATCTTTGTCATAAGCAGACATAGCTTTAGCAATCGTACCAGAAGCACCACCAGCTCTAAAAAAATTACGTACAGTTTCTTGTCCGGCACCAATTTCAGCAAAGGTGCCGTAGATATTATCGTTTAGGTTTATTCTTAATGCTTTTCTTTTTATTGAAGGGATATTTTCAATCTCTTTATCACCTTTTAAAATAACCGCCATTTTTTAGCTTTTTTATGATACTACAAATGTAATAACATTAGATTATTAATTACATAATTTAACGCTATTTTTGTAAAAATATTTGTAATGAAACGAGCATGTTAAGATTTTTCACACACATAGGAATGATTAATAGCGAACCAGCCTGCGGCGGGCAAGCAGCATATGACCGATAAAAAACAATAAATATAAACACATGAAAGTCACTTTTTTAGGTACTGGTACTTCGCAGGGTATTCCTATCATAGGTAGTAACCATCCTGTGTGCCTATCTGATGATGTAAAAGACAAACGTTTGCGGAGTTCAATTATGTTAGAGTGGGATTCTTATAGATTTATTATTGATTGTGGACCTGACTTTAGACAACAACTATTACGAGAGAATGTAGATAGTATAAACGGCATCCTTTTTACACACGAACATGCTGATCATACTGCTGGAATGGACGATATCAGACCTTTTACACATAAAATGGGTGATGTACCCTTATTTGTACCCGAACGAATTACAGATAATTTACAACAACGTTTTTATTATATTTTTACTAGAGTAAACAGGTATCCAGGTGCACCAAGTGCAGATATTGAAATAGTTTATAATAAACCATTTAAATTAGCTACAAAAAAAGTGATTCCTATTGAATTTATGCATGGTAAAATTCCTATTTTCGGCTATAGAATTGACAATTTTGCCTATTTAACTGATCTAAAATCAATTTCAACTACTGAAAAAATAAAACTTCAAAACTTAGATGTTTTGGTTGTAAGTGCTTTACGAATAGATTCGCACCCAACACATCTAAATTTGAAAGAAGCATTGGCATTTATCAAAGAAATAAAACCAAAAAAAGCTTATTTAACTCATATAAGCCATAAATTAGGTTTTCATGAAGCAGTTCAAAAACAGTTACCTAATAATGTTTTTTTAGGGTATGACGGTTTAAAAATAACCCTTTAATAAGTTTACAGAAACTAATATAATGAATAACAAATACAGAACCCTTATTATTATCATATTATTTACTTCAAAATGTGTTTTTGGACAGTCAGGGAAAGACTCTATCAAGAAAGAAACTATTTGGAAGATGATGAAATATGACGGGGCTAGTGTATTTAAAGGAGTAAAACATGTTTATACAAGACCGTTCCATTGGAAAAAAGATGATTTATTAACTGCTGGAGGTATTGTTTTAGGAACCGCTATTTTATATAGTTTTGATGAAGAGAGTAGTGATTTTTTTAGAAAGCAAGAGAAAGATATACCTCGAGTGATAAAAGATTTTGGATGGTATTTTGGTAAACCACAAAATAATTATATGCTTTCTGCTAGTATTTATGGAGTCGGTCTTTTTACACGAAATGAAAAAGTACGCCATATTGGTGTTCTTTTAATCGCATCAACTAGTGCAGCCGGACTTATACAATCGGTTAGTAAGAATGTTATTGGTAGAGCACGCCCAACAACAATGCTAGGTAAAGGTGAATTTAAACCATTTAATAGTGCTGCGGCTTATCATTCCTTCCCTTCTGGTCATTCTATTTTATCTTTCGGTACTGCCCATGCCATTGCCAAACAATTTGATAATTGGTGGATAAAAGGAGGTATTTATACCATTGGGTTAATTTCACCTACATCCAGATTATGGTCTGGTGCTCATTGGTTAACAGATGTTACTTTAGGTATGGTATTAAGTGTTGTTGTTGTTGACAGTATCGATAATTATTTAAAAAATAATAATAGATATAAAATTAAGGATAAAAATAAAATTTCTTGGAATTTAACATTTAGTACCAATAGTATAGGACTTCGAGGTACTTTTTAGTACATATTGCCCATAACTTAGGCTTTTATGCTGAAGTGTAAAACAATTACCAGAAAATGTATTTTTGGTCTGTGATGTATTGTAGATTTAGGTTTGATTTGAGTAGTTTGATTATAGTCACGTGTATGATTTCGTTGCGTGTTTCAGCAACTAAATTAGTAAAATTGCTCGGAACTGGCTGAAAATCCGTAGGATTTTTCAAGGACAAAACAATCCAAGTAATGAATTAAACACGCTGTTGTGTCTAGTTATCTATCTATTCTAATATTCGCTTTTTCAAATCCATTCTTTCGTGCAAAATTCTCGTGATTTCAACATAATTTTCTGTAATAGTTCTGTAGAAAATAATATGTCTATTTGTTTTAATTCCAAGTAAGTTTTGAGTAATTCCGTCATAGTTTTTTCCTAAGCTCGGACTATCTGCAATTTCTTGGTAATTTGAAATTAACATTTCATAATATTTGTCAGCTTGTTTTTCTGACCAAACCTCAAAGGTATAATCCCAAATTTTTGATAAATCCTCAACGGCTTTGTTAGTCAATTCATATTTAACCATTGCAATGTTTCTTTGTTTTTAGAGATTCAAGATGCTTTTTTGGGTCAAAACCGTGTGCTATTCCACTATCAACTCCTTCTTGAATAGCATTTTTTAAAGCAATAACTTTACTTTCTTCTTCCTCTAAAAGTCTTAATCCAGCACGAATAACTTCACTTACATTTTTAAATCTTCCTTCAGTTATTCTGCCTTGAACGAATTGATCAAAATAATTCCCAAGTGATATGGATGTGTTTTTGCTCATTTTTAATATATTTTTTCAAATATACCAATAATTGGTAAGTTTTTCAAATTACACATAACGTAAGGATATAGTTGCGTTTCAATGAACTACATCTAATGATAAACGAAGGGCTTATTTTAAAATGAAAAAGTAAACAATATTCTCAGAAAATAATACCATTTCTAT
>CAZHYX010000163.1:0-7104 GCA_964536675.1 uncultured Flavobacteriaceae bacterium | reverse complement strand
ATTTTTAGACAACAACTTTTTACTAAAAACTAAAACAGCACAACGCTTATATCATGACTATGCGAAAGGTTTACCTATTATAGACTACCACAATCATTTATCCTCTAAAGACATTGCAGAAAACAAACAGTTCGATAATCTTACTGAAATTTGGTTATATGGCGACCATTATAAATGGAGGGCAATGCGTAGTAATGGAATTTCGGAAAAATATATCACAGGGAGTAGTACTGATAAAGAAAAATTTGAAAAATGGGCAGAAACTGTACCTTATGCTATGCGAAATCCGTTATATCATTGGACACATTTAGAACTGCAACGCTATTTTGATATAGATGAATTATTAACTAAAAAATCAGCAGATAAAATTTATAAAAATTGTTCAGATAAATTAAAGAAGAAAGAGTTTTCAGTACAAAGCTTACTTTTAAAAATGAAGGTAGAAATCCTTTGTACAACTGATGATCCGTCTGATGATTTACGATATCACAAACAATTTAAAGAAAGTGGACATCAAACAAAAATGTTACCAACTTTTAGACCTGACAATTCTATTCTAATTGAAAAAGAAGATTTTTTAAGCTATCTAAGTCTGTTATCTAAGGCATCTGAAACTGAAATCAATTCTTTTAAATCATTGATAGCTGTTTTAGAAAAAAGAGTGAATTATTTCCATGAATTGGGATGTAAACTCGCAGATCATGGTTTATCTAATATTCCTTTTGCAGATTATTCAAATACAGAAATTGAACAGATTTTTACCAAGTGTTTAAAAGGAAAAAAATTAACTAATACTGAAATCGAAAAATACAAGTCTGCTATTTTATATGAATTAGCAATAATGTATCATAAAAAATCATGGACTATGCAATTGCATTTAGGTGCAATTCGTAATAATAATGATAGATTAACACAGCAGTTTGGTGCAGATGCTGGATGCGATTCTATTGGAGATTATGATCAAGCAAAAGGATTGTCTCATTTTTTAAATAGATTAGATGCTGAGAATAAACTCCCAAAAACGATATTGTATAATCTAAATCCGAGAGATAATGAAGTTTTTGCAACAATGGCAGGGAATTTTAATAGTGACGGTGGTATAAATAAAGTACAATGGGGTGCGGCATGGTGGTTTTTAGACCAAAAATACGGTATGGAAAAACAACTAAATACCTTATCTAATATGGGTATATTAAGCCGCTTTATTGGTATGTTAACTGATAGTAGAAGTTTCCTTTCTTTTCCAAGGCATGAGTATTTTAGAAGAATTTTATGTAATTTGCTCGGCGAAGATATAGAAAATGGTGAACTACCAAATGATATTGAGTGGATTGGCACTATGGTTCAGAAGATCTGTTATTATAATGCAAAAGAGTATTTTCAATTTAAATAATTTATGAAATATAGAATATTGTTATTACTTTTTATTGGCTTACTATCTTGTAAAAAAGATTCTGACATCAAAGTCTTAAATTTAGCACATAACTTACCTCAATCTCACCCCGTACATAAAGGTATTTTAGCTTTTCAAAAATCACTAGCTGAAAAATCAGATGGAAAACTGATTATTAAAATATTTCCTGACGGACAATTAGGTTCAGAAAGAGAAGCTTTAGAGCTACTACAAATTGGTAGTGTTGATATTACTAAAGTTAGTGCAGCAATCATGTCAAATTTTGTTCCTGATTATAAAGTATTGAGTATTCCTTATATATTTAGAGATAAAGAGCATTATTTCAATGTTTTGGAAGGAGATATTGGTAAATCATTATTAGAAAAAGGAAGTAAATATTGGTTACGCGGACTCTGTTTTTATGATGCTGGTAGTAGAAGTTTTTATACAAAAGAGAAAGCTATTAGAACACCAGATGATTTAAAAGGGCTTAAAATACGTGTGATGAATAATCAAACTTCTATCAATATGGTTAATGCATTAGGAGGCTCAGCCACACCAATGGCTTATGGCGAATTATATACGGCAATCCAACAAGGTGTTGTTGATGGTGCTGAAAATAATCCGCCTTCGTTTGTGTCTTCCAATCATTTTGAGGTAAGTAAATATTATACCTTAGATGAACATTCATCAATACCTGATGTATTATTAATCGGCACTAAATCTTGGGAAAAACTATCAGAACAAGAAAAAAAATGGGTACAAGAGGCTGCAGATGAATCTGCACAAGCACAAAAAAAATATTGGGCTACATCCGTTAAAACATCCATGAAAATAATAGAAGAAGCTGGTGTTGAAATAATACGTCCAGATAAATCATTATTTGCAGATAAAACAAAATCGGTATTAGAGGAAATTACCAAAGATGAAAATTTGAAAAAATTAGTTCAACAAATTCAAGCCGAATAATATATGGATAGTATCTTTAAAAAATTAAATAGATTTATAGAAGTATTCTTAGTGATTATTTTCGCATTACTGGTATTAGATGTGTTGTGGCAAGTTTTTTCTAGATACTTACTAAATACATCATTTTCCTTTACAGAAGAATTTGCTCGGTTTGCATTAATTTGGTTATCTATTTTAGGAGCAGCATATCTCAATGCAAAAAGAGAACATTTGTCAATGGATTTTTTATATCAAAAATTCTCACCAAAAACACAAAAAAAAGTAAGTATTTTAATTGAAGTGTTGATATTTTTATTTGCATTAATAGTTATGGTAATAGGTGGTTTTAATTTGGTATATATCACTTTACATTTAGAACAAATTTCGGGAACACTAAACATTCCATTGGGTTATGTATATGCTATTTTACCTTTTAGCGGATTGTTAATAATGTATTTTTCAGTGTATCATATAAAAAATTTGATCGACAACAAACAACAAACAACAAACAGCTAAAATGAGCATAGAAATCATCAGCATATTAGTATTATTTGTAAGTTTCTTTATATTATTGATGCTTAAAGTTCCCGTTGCTTACAGTATCGGAATTTCAACTACTATTAGTTTATTGTTGAACATTGATAAATTACCCGGAATTACAACTATTGCGCAACGTATGATCACAGGTCTAGATAGTTTTGCTTTATTGGCTATTCCGTTTTTTGTGCTTGCTGGCGAAATAATGAAACGCGGTGGTATTGCCAACAGGCTAATTAATTTTGCCAAATCTTTAGTGGCGAGCCTTCCAGGAGGATTGGCATATGTTAATGTAATGGCGGCAATGTTGTTTGGTGCTATTTCAGGTTCGGCAGTAGCGGCAGCATCAGCAATTGGAAGTATTATGACCGATAGAATGGAAAAAGAAGGCTATCCCAGAGAATTTAGTGCATCCATAAATATTACCTCTTCAACTACTGGTTTATTGATTCCGCCAAGTAATGTATTGATTGTTTATGCTTTAGCGAGTGGTGGCGCTGCATCAGTAGCAGCATTATTTATTGCTGGGTATTTACCAGGTATCTTATTAGGACTAGGGCTCATTGGCTATATTGCTTTTGTAGCCATTACAAAAGGTTTTGTAAAAGGAGATAGAGCGCCCGTTTCAGAAATTTGGACACATTTTAGAAAAGCATTTTTTAGTTTACTCCTATTGGTCATTGTAGTTGGTGGTATAGTTGCAGGTATATTTACAGCCACTGAAGCTTCAGCAATAGCAGTATTATATGCGGCTGTTTTGGCATTGATATATGGTGATGTTAAAACCAAAAATTTTCCATCAATTTTATTGACAAGTGCAAAAACTACTGCAGTAGTTATGTTTTTAATTTGTACTTCAATGGCAATGTCTTGGTTATTCTCTTTTGAGAGTATTCCGGAATTAATGAGTGGTTTTTTATTAGAGCAATTTAGTAACCCGATCGTTATCTTTTTAATTATTAACATCATTTTATTGCTTGTAGGTACCTTTATGGATATGACACCTGCAATTTTAATATTTACACCTATATTTTTACCAGTTGTAACTGAATTAGGAATGCATCCAGTACATTTTGGTATCGTAATGGTACTCAATTTATGTATAGGACTTTGTACACCACCGGTAGGCACTATCCTATTTGTTGGTAGTGGTATTGCCAATGTTTCCGTATCTAAAGTTGTCAAACCATTATTACCATTTTTAGCAATTATGATAATAGTGTTATTGCTAATTGTATATATTCCGGCAATATCAATGGTTTTACCGAATTTGTTTGGATTGTAAAGATTTGATGCGGGACGCTAGATGCAAGATGCTTGATGCTGAGTGTTGGAAGCAGGAAAAAATATTATAGAAATAGAAAATAATACCAATTTAATTATAAAAAAGTCATAAATAAATTGGTATAAATTAAAATGAGTTTTAGATTTGAAAAGCTAACAATTTGGAAAATGGCAATGGATTTTTGGTGAAGAAACTCATAAATTAGCTCATAAATTACCGAAAGAAGAATTTTTTAATCTTTCATCACAAATAAGAAGAGCTTCAGATTCTATTGCTTTGAATATATCTGAAAGTTCAATTGGAAAGTCAGATGCAGAATTTAACAAGTTTATGGGCTATGCAATCAGATCATTAGCTGAAGTAGTTACTTGTTTATATAAATGTAAAAGAAGAAATTATATTACTGAAGAAGAATTTAAAAAACTGTATGACAATTCATTTCATCAAATGAATATGATGACAGCTTTAGAAACAAATTAAAAAAATAACAGGATAAGCATGAACGCCCAACAACAAGCAACAAGCAATAAGCGACAGACAACAAGCTTTCAAAAAAAAGTAGTAACATTTGGAGAAATTATGTTAAGGTTAGCTCCACATGGATTTTTAAGATTTTCGCAATCAACCTCCTTTGATGTTATATATGGAGGTGGTGAATCAAATGTAGCGGTATCGTTGGCTAATTATGGTGTTCCAGTAGATTTTGTAACACGTTTACCAAGAAATGATATAGGCGAATGTGCTATGATGGAGATGCGCAAAAGAGGTGTGAATGTTGACAATATTATTTATGGTGGAGATCGATTAGGTATATATTTTCTAGAGACTGGAGCAGTAAATAGAGGAAGTAAAGTAGTTTATGACAGAGCACATTCAGCTGTTGCAGAAATAAAAACAGGAATGATTGATTGGGAAAAAGTTTTTGATGGGGCGCAGTGGTTTCATTGGACAGGTATTACACCTGCAATCTCGCAAGGAGCCGCTGACGTTTGTTTAGAAGCTTTAAAAGTTGCAAGTAAACTAGGATTGACAATTTCTACTGATTTAAATTATCGCCAAAAACTTTGGAAATATGGTGTAGAACCAGAAGCTATTATGACAGAGCTTACCTCCTACTGTGATATTATTTTAGGAAATGAAGAAGATGCAGAAAAACACTTTGGCTTAAAACCAGATGGTTTAGATATTACAACTCAAGCGCATGATGTAAAAGCGGAAGCATTTTTGTCTGTATGTCAACAACTGATGGAAAAATTCCCAAGAGCTAAAAAAGTAATTACAACATTAAGAGGATCTATTTCAGCATCACATAATACGTGGGCTGGTGTTTTATATGATGGAACTACAATGTTCGAATCTCCACAATACCAGATTACCGATATTGTAGATAGAGTTGGTGGTGGTGATTCATTTATGGGCGGATTGATCTATGGATTATTAGCCTATGATGGTGATGATCAAAAAGCATTGAACTTTGCAGTAGCAGCATCTTGTTTAAAACATACCATAAAAGGAGATGCAAACCTCTCAAGTATTGAAGAAGTCCAAAAACTAATGGGCGGTGATGGTTCTGGTAGAGTGGCTAGGTAGTTCGCAGTGTTCAGTGTTCAGTGTTCAGTGTTCAGTGTTCAGTGTTCAGTGTTCAGTGTTCAAAATTAGAAAAATAAAAACTTTACGTCCCGATAGCTATCGGGATTGTGTGAAACCTAGCGAGCATTGTGGTTAAAAAAATTGAAAATAAATTTAAATATTAACAATTAACAAATCCCTTCCCGAGCCTGTGCTGAGCGCAGTCGAAGTAGGAAGGTTAGAATGGGATGGCAAGATTTACAAGAATAGAAGTAGCAACAGTAATGGAAAAAACAGGATTAGTCCCGTTATTTTTTCATAAAGATGTTGCCTTAGGTAAAAAAGTATTAGAAGCATGCTATAAAGGTGGTGCACGAATACTGGAGTTTACAAGCAGAGGTGACTTTGCCCATGAAGTATTTGGTGAACTCAATAAGTTCTGCGAAGAAAACTTACCAGAAATGATACTAGGTGTAGGTTCTATAACCGATGCTGCTGCAGCTTCTTTATATATGCAACTAGGTGCAAATTTTGTGGTAACACCTGTTTTAAGAGAAGACATAGCTTTGGTTTGTAATCGACGAAAAGTATTATGGTCTCCAGGTTGTGGCTCTTTAACAGAAATTGCTAAAGCCGAAGAATTAGGTTGTGAAATTGTAAAATTATTTCCGGGTGGAATCTACGGAGCAGATTTCGTAAAAGCCATTAAAGGACCTTGTCCGTGGACAAAAATTATGCCTACAGGTGGAGTTTCAACTGATAAAAGTAATCTAGAAGCTTGGTTTAATGCAGGTGTTACTTGTGTAGGGATGGGTTCTAAACTAATTTCTAAAGAAATTCTTTCTTCAAAAGATTTTAAAGGCTTGGAAAATAAAGTACGAGAAACGTTGTCATTGATTGAAGAAATTAGAAAATAATAATGTTAAAGAAGTCTGTCTTTTTATTATTGATACTTTTACTATTTTTTGGATGTACCCAAAAAAAAGAAAAATGGATATTTATAATGGCAGGTCAATCTAATATGGCAGGACGAGGAATTATAGAACCACAAGATACAATTACTGATGCTAGTATTTTTACATTGAATAAAAAAATGAAATTAGTACTTGCTAAAGAACCCTTACATTTTTATGAACCAAATCTTGCTGGTTTAGATTGCGGACTTTCCTTCGCGAAAGAGTTGCGTTCACAAATACCAACTAATATTGAAATTGTATTAGTACCCTGTGCCGTTGGTGGTAGTTCGGTTGATCAATGGTTAGGCGATTCAATACACAGAAATGTAAAGTTATATAGTAATTTTAGAGATAGAGTTGCTGTTGCAAAATCAATGGGTACTATTAAAGGAATATTATGGCATCAGGGGGAAAGT
>CAZHYX010000162.1:0-7228 GCA_964536675.1 uncultured Flavobacteriaceae bacterium | reverse complement strand
GATCATTCAGAAAAATCGTCCAACAAAGTACATCGTTATGATATAGCTAATAATTCGTTTTTAGAGGATGGTGCTTCAATTCCGGTTCCAATAGATGATCATGTACAAGCAGTTTGGCGAGATAGTTTAATTTATGTGATTACCGGTTGGTCAGATAAAGAGAATATACCAAATGTACAGATTTATAATCCCGAAATCAATAGCTGGACGGTAGGCACACTAGTTCCTGATAATCATACCTATAAATCTTTCGGTGCTTCAGGGACTATTATAGGCGATACTATTTTTTATTTCGGTGGTGCTTCAATGGGTAAACATTATCCGATACAAAATATCCTCCGTAAAGGAATCATAAACCCAAACAATTCTACACAAATTGAGTGGTCTCATCAAGTATTAGATACTACTACGGTTGGTTACAGAATGGCGGCAACTCAACTAAATAATAAACCTCATTGGCTTGGCGGAAGTACTATAACATATAATTATAATGCCATTGCTTATGATGGTTCTGGAGGCGTAAATCCTTCTAACAACCATTTGTTTCTGTCAAACAGTAAACTAAACACAGCTATTCTCAAAAATTTACCAATGGATTTGAGAGGAATAGCTGAAATTAACGACTCAACTAAAATACTAATTGGTGGTATTATAGAAAATCAAAAAGTAAGTAGCAACGTATATAAATTAGAATGGAAAAAATAAAAGCACTAGCAGTAATTTTAATAATCAGTTCCTTAATTTCTTGTAAAAGAGAAGATGATAAAACTGAATTAAAACAAGGGTTTTGGCGAGGGGAGATTAGTATGCAAGATCAAAAATTGCCTTTTAATTTTGAAATGTTTAATGATGGAGAAAGTTATAAAATAAATTTAATCAATAGTAAAGAAACTATTCCATTAGATGAAGTCACTATTGTAGGTGATTCTGTATTTATTACGATGCATATTTTTGATATAGACCTTCGAGCAAAAATTAATGGAGATACACTTAATGGATTATATATCAAAAATTATAAAGAAGATTATAGAATTCCTTTTACGGCAACTTATGGTAAATCTTCACGATTTGACAATCCAAAAAGCTCAACAAAATTTGATGGTAGCTGGCAAACTACTTTTGTTGAAGAAGATGGTAGTACTTATCCTGCTGTTGGTGTCTTTAAGAAAGAAGGAGACCTGTTAACAGGAACTTTTTTAACAGAAACGGGTGATTATCGCTATTTAGAAGGCTATACAAAAGGTAACAAAATGAGACTATTTACTTTTGATGGTAATCATGCTTTTATTTTTAATGCTAGTGTAAAAAATGATTCCTTAAAAGGAGAATTTCATTCAGGAATAGACTATAAAGCTACATTTACAGCATATAAAAATGATAATGCAAAATTGACCAATGCAAATAATCTTACTTATTTAAAAGAAGGATATAATCATATAGAATTTTCCTTTCCAGGATTAGATGGTAAACCTATAACACTAGAAGATGAAAAGTATCAAAATAAAGTGGTGCTACTCCAAATTTTCGGAACATGGTGCCCCAATTGTATGGATGAAACCAAGTTCTATGCAGATTGGTATGAAAAAAATAAAAAGAAAGGCGTTGAAATTATTGGTTTAGCTTATGAAGCAAAAGATAATTTTGAGTATGCTAAAGCTAGAGTTGAAAAAATGAAGCAAAAATATAATGTAGGGTATGATTATGTAATTGCAGGAGTATATGATAAAGAAGCTGCAGCTAAAACCTTACCTATGTTAAATCATGTTCTATCATTTCCAACTACTATTTTTATAGATAAAAAAGGAAAAGTACGTAGAATTCATACAGGTTTTTCAGGCCCAGCGACTGGTAAGTATTACGAAGAATTTGTTGATGATTTTAATACCTTCATGAATCAATTAATAAGCGAATAAACCAATCTTGGCTTAATTTATGTACTGCAAGAGTCAGAAAAGAATATTTTTCTTAGAATTTGTCTTGACCATTTGTTTAGAACCGAAAATTTAGGCTTTTGTTCTATAATGAAGACTTTTTTAAGTGGTATAGCAGAGCTATATTACGAGAAAAGGCAAAATTAGAGAGCAAAATGTTAATTTTGCAGGCTGAAGAAATGGTTAATACGAGTTCTTAACAAAATGTTATTTTTTTTAACAATTATACAATTTCAATTGAATTGCACGTTGTTTAATTTAGGGATGTAATATTTTAGCATCTCGTAAAACAAATTCACCATAATGAAGCATAACAATACCCGGTTTATAGTAATATTCTTATTCTTCTCTGCTATAAGCTTTGCGCAGAAATCTGATATTTATACCAATTCATTAAAAGAATACAATCATGCAATTGCATTGTATAATAATAGAGATTTTGTAGCCTCAAAACATTTGTTTAACAAATTAAAAAGTCAGTTTGAAGATAGTTCAGAACACCGAGCAAACTGCGAATATTACGAAGCATTTAGTGCAATTCAACTGGGCGATCAGAAAGGCGATCAAATGATGCGCAGCTTTGTAGAACGCTTTCCTACCAGTACCAAGCAAAATACTGCATTTTTAGAAGTAGGCGATTATTATTTTAAAAATGCCAATTATCCGTATGCACTAAAATGGTATAAGAGAGTTGAAACAAGAAACCTTTCTATAGCACAAGAAGAAGATTTTAATTTTAAGTATGCCTATAGTTTATTTGCTGTACGTAGCTATAAACGCGCAAAAGAATATTTTCAAAAACTGTTAACTTCTTATGAATATGGATCTCAAGCCAAATATTATTATGGATTTATAGCTTATCAAGAAGATGATTATGATAATGCCGATCGATATTTAGGTGAAGTAGCAAACGATAAAGAATTAGGAAGTGATGTACCATATTATATGGCAAATATCAAATTTAAAACCGGCAAATTTCAGGAAGCTATTGATACTGCAGAACCTTTTCTTGCTAAAGCAGATAGAAATCAACATTCAGAAATTTCTAAGATTATAGGCGAAAGTTATTTCAATTTAGGAAAATATGCTGAAGCCATTCCCCACCTTA
The DNA here is from genome assembly GCA_964536675.1 of uncultured Flavobacteriaceae bacterium. Lineage (GTDB taxonomy): Bacteria > Bacteroidota > Bacteroidia > Flavobacteriales > Flavobacteriaceae > Aureibaculum. Next base: position 4,189 of record CAZHYX010000162.1, on the reverse strand, counting down.
AAAATTATAAAGGAAAACGTCGCAGATGGAACAATACTGATTATTATATGCTGGGCTATGCCTATTATATGCAAAAAGACTATGAAAATGCCATCACTCATTTTAATAAAATCATTGGAGGTGATAATGCGGTATCGCAAAATGCTTATTATCATTTAGCAGAAAGTTATTTAAAAACTGAACAAAAAACCGAAGCCCTAAATGCTTTTAGAAATGCTTCTCAAATGGACTATATCAATGATATTAAAAAAGATGCCTGGCTCAATTATGCAAAATTGAGTTATGAAATTGGCAATCCTTATAAAAGTGTACCCGATGTATTACAGGAATATTTAGATGCTTATCCAAAATCTGAAGCCAAAGAAGAAATCAATGAATTATTGATTAGTGCTTATATTACTTCTAAAGACTATAAAGGTGCATTAAAAGCATTAAAAGATAAAAAGAGTGCTAATAATAGAGAAGTGTATCAAAAAGTGGCTTTGTATAGAGGTATTCAACTGTTCAATGACAATTCTTTAGATAGTGCTAAAGAACATTTTGACTTGGCAATCAATGAACCTAGAGATAATTCGATTACCGCAAGAGGTGTTTTTTGGAAAGCTGAAACAGATTATTTATTAAATAATTTTAACGATGCTTTGGTTGGGTTTAAACAATTCAAAGGCATGAGCAAATCTGACACCTTAGTAGAAAACAAAAGCATAGACTATAATATTGCTTATTCTTATTTTAAGTTAAAAGATTATAACAGGGCGGGTGATGAGTTTAAAGTATTTATAAACTCAAACCCTGAAGATTCTAATAAGCTAAATGATAGTTATTTACGTTCTGGAGATGCTTATTTTGTATCAAGTAATTATAATAAGGCAATTGATGCTTATAATAGGGTAATTGATGCCAAAGGTTTTGATACCGATTATGCTCATTTTCAACGTGCTATTAGTTACGGTTTTATAGGTAAAAATAATAATAAAATTGCTGATCTCAACAAGTTTTTAGATGCATATTCCAAATCTACTTTACGAGATGACGTTTACTATGAATTAGGAAATTCGTATGTAAGAGCAGATAAAAATGATAAAGCTTTAGAGGCCTATAATAATTTATTAAAATATTACAAACGTAGTTCTTATGTGCCAAAAGCACTTTTAAAACAAGGATTAATCTATTATAATACCGAAAGAGATAACCAAGCTTTAGATAAGTACAGACGTGTTGTAGATGAATTTCCGAATACTGATGAAGCCAAACAAGCGGTTTCTAATGCGCGTCAGGTTTATGTAGATCTTGGTCGAGTTGATGAGTATGCCGATTGGGTAAAGGACATCGATTTTGTAAATATAACAGATGCCGATCTGGATAATGATATGTATGAATCTGCCGAAAAACAGTATTTACTGAATAACCGTAAAAAAGCAATACCTGCTTTTAAAAAGTATATTGAGAGATTTCCTAATGGAGTGCATGCATTACAAGCTAATTTTTATTTAGCAGAATCATTGTTTGCTGAAAAACAACATTCTCAAACAGAAAAGTATTATAGTTACGTAATTGAACAAGAGCGTAATGAATTTACTGAACAAGCCCTGTCAAGGTTGGCTCAGGTTTATTTAGAAGAAGATAACTGGGCAAAAGCTATGCCTATTTTAGAGCGTTTAGAAGAGCAGGCAGATTTTCCTCAAAATATTACGTTTGCACAGAGTAATTTAATGAAAGCACATTATGAGTTAGAACATTATAAAGATGCTGTGATTTATGCTGAAAAAGTATTACAAAGGCCAAAATTAGAAAACAGGGTTAAATCAGATGCCAAAGTAATTATTGCTCGTTCGGCTTTTAAAACTGGTGATGAATATAAAGCACAAGAAGCCTATGAAGAAGTTAAAAAAATAGCCAAAGGCGAATTAAAAGCCGAAGCTTTGTATTATGATGCCTATTTTAAACATAAAGACGGTAATTACAAAGTATCTAATTCGGTAGTACAAAAATTAGTAGCAGATTATTCTGCCTATAAATATTTTGGAGCTAAAGGAATGATTGTAATGGCAAAGAATTTTTATGAATTAGAAGATGCTTTTCAAGCAACCTATATTTTAGAAAGTGTCATTAAAAATTTTGTAGATTATAAAGATGTAGTTGACGAAGCTAAAGCTGAGTTACAAAGAATTAAAAAGGAAGAAGCTAAGACTAATGAATCTGTAAACCCTAATGGAAATTAAATTTTCATTTTATAACAAAAGCACTTCGACAAAGCCTGTCTTGAGCGACAGTCGAAAGGCTCAGTGTGACATAAAGATTAGAATGAAAAAAATATAAATAGTTGTCATTCCTGCACTGGCAGGAATCCATATAAAACACATATGAAAAAACAAATTTCAATATTACTACTACTTTTAATTGTAACAGTAGCATTTTCTCAAAAGAAGAAAAAAGACACTATTGGTACAGAAGTTATTAATGTGGTAAAACCATATACACCTACAGTTTCAGATGCTTTTAAAATAAAATCATCACCTGAGATAAATGATTCTCAGATTAGTAAGAAAAAACAAATTCAATATACTATTTTTTCTATTCCGGTAGCATCAACATTTACACCAGCCAAAGGAAAGGCTAAAGTGTTAAGGGTAGACCCAAGCGCACCAGTATATGATAATTTTATTACAGCAGGGTTTGGTAATTTTTCAACACCTCAAATGGAGGTTTTTGCACATTCAAACAGTACTAGATATAATAATTTTGGCGGATTTTTAAACTATCATTCTTCGAAAGGCGGTATTGACGATGTAGTATTGGATGATAATTTTGTAGACGCCCGGTTAGACTTATTTTATAAGCAAGAAGAAAGCGATTTCGATTGGCAATTAAATGGAGGTGTTAGATTTCAAAAATATAATTGGTATGGGTTACCAGAGCAAATCACTTTTACTCAATCGGTAATTGATGGATTAGCCGAAACACAAAAATATACCACTGTTTATGTTGGAGGTAAACTAGATTATAAAGATTCCTTTTTTCAAGGAGGTACAACTGAATTAAATCGCTTTACAGACGATGAAGGCAGTACAGAAACACATATTTTAATTCAACCCAAAATAGAATTTCCAATAGCATCAGAATACATCAATGCCAATGCACGATTAGAATATATTAAAGGAAATTTCTTTCAAAATTATAACGGAACTAGCGAAATAGACTATAGTTTTTTTACAGTAGGGTTTAATCCTAATTTCGAAGTATTACGTGATAATTTAACCGTTAATTTAGGAGCAGACATTTTATATAGCTCAGGCTCAGATGATGGCGAAGAAAGTAAAATTTATATGTACCCGAAAGTAACAGCTTCTTATATATTAATCGATCAAGTGTTGACTGTTTATGCCGGAGCACTTGGCGGATTACATCAAAACACGTATAATGGTTTTGTAAATGAAAACCCGTTTGTATCACCAACATTGAATATTAAACGTACAGATGAGCAATACAATACCTTTGTAGGTTTAAAAGGAAAGTTAGCTTCAAATATTGGGTATAATTTTAAAGGTTTTTATAAAAGTGAAAAAGACAAACCTTTGTATAAATTAAATCCCACAAAAACTGATGGTAATATTGTAGTTACTAAAGGCTATGAAGCTGGAAATTCATTTCAAGTATTGTATGATAATATTAAAACAGCAGGAGGTTTTGCCGAAGTAAGTGTCGATTTTTCTAAAGAATTTAAGTTTGGAGGTAATATTGAATTTAGCACGTACAATTTAGACAACCAAGCTGAAGCCTGGAACCTACCTGAGTTAAGAGCATCGGCATTTGCAAATTACAATCAAGACAAATGGTTTGCGGGCGCTAATTTATTTTTTGTAGGAGAGCGTAAAGATGAATTAACATTTACAGATATTACTATACAAACTGTGGCTATAGATTTAGGTAATTATATAGATCTAAACCTGAACGGAGGTTATAAGTTTACTGATAAGTTAACAGCATTTGTCAAGGTAAATAATGTGTTTAATAGCAGTTATCAAAAATACACAAATTTTGAAGTGCAAGGTTTACAGGTGTTTGGCGGACTAACCTATAAGTTTGATTTGTAAAACAAATCAGGGTTTCACTTTAAGTAAAACCCCGATTACTAAAATTTATGCCATTTTGAGTGGGGTTAAGGTTTTATACCCTATTATCATTTTTT
>CAZHYX010000161.1:2464-7234 GCA_964536675.1 uncultured Flavobacteriaceae bacterium | reverse complement strand
AAAAAACGAAAATTCATTAACATTCCTAAACTGGAAGTTCTTAAAATGTATATCACAGTTTTACCTTCAGTGGGTGGTAATATTCTATCTTGAAGAGTTATATAATCCTGAGCAAATAAAAATGATGATACAAAAAACAGGAAAAACAAGGGGAGTAACTTTGAATTTTTAGTGTTTTTCATATAAAATTTTTAGTAGAATTAATAGATACTTATCTATGTTAAAATTAGCATTTTTAATTTATATATTACTCCCCAATAGTACCAAATTCAACACCTTCAGAGTAAGCCACTTTAATATTGTGATCACTAAAGGCTTTTTTAATACTTTCATACGATGCAAAAGTAACATCCCAATAATCATCAGGTATTACATAAGGTCGTACGGCAATTTGAATACTATGACTATCAAAATTTTCAATACCAATTTCTGGCTGAGGGTCTTTTAGTATTTTAGGGATTGTTGAAAGTGCTTCTATGATGATATTCTTTATTTTAGGAAAACTTTCTTCATAAGGCATCGTAATATCAATTTCTAAACGAATCATTCCTTTTTTAGAATAATTAGTAACCACATCATCGGTGATTTTAGAGTTGGGAATAATCAATGTTTTATTACCGGGTGAGATTACAACCGTATTAAAAACACCAATTTCTTCGACTTTACCAAATTTATCATCAATTTGAATCCAATCACCAACATTATAAGGTTTTAATGATAAGACTATGAGGCCTGAAGCAAAATTACCCAAGCTACCTTGTAACGACATACCAATAGCAAAAACAGAAGCAGCTAGTATGGTAGCGAAAATAGTGAGTTCTATACCAACTATGCCAGCTACTATTATGAGTAATAATACTTTTAGTGATACACTGACCATTGACATTAAAAAAGGGCGAATATTGGTTGACATTCCACTTTTTTCCAAAGCCAGATCAAAGAGTTTTGCCAGTTTTTTAATTATCTTAAATCCTATCCAAAGTATAGCAACCGCCAATAAGACCTTAGGTGCAAAGAAAATTATTTTTTCTTGAGCTATTTGAAGGTATTCATTGATTTTTTCCATGTGCAAAACATTAGATTGTAAATGTATAAAAAAATGTACCAATTAACCCTTGCAGAGTTTTAAACTCTGGAAGGGTTAAACTATTGGTTATTACCAATAGTTTATTTCAGTTGAAATTATGGATTCCGTACTCGTTTCATTCTACGGGATAAGCGATTAGGCTGTATTCTGGACTGGTATTTGCAAATTTATAGATCCTTCGGCTGCGCTCAGGATAAGCGATTTCTAAGTCTTTGCTGAAAATCATGAGATCCCGCACTCACTTCGTTTTGCGGGATAAGCGATCTCTAAGACTTTGCTGAAAAAGAAAAGTCAAGAGCCTGCTTACATATTCCTTCTATACTGTCCACCAACCTCAAATAAAGCATGGGTAATTTCACCTAAGGAACATACTTTGGTTGCTTCCATCAATTGCTCAAAAACATTTTCATTTTTAATTGATTTTTCTTGTAATAATTGAAGTTGTTCAGTAACTTTTTTAGCATTCCCTTTATTAAGATTTTCTACTACAGTAATTTGATATTTTTTCTCTTTTTCTGTAGCTCTGATTACCTCTTTAGGAATGATAGTAGGTGAACCTTTACTACTTAAAAAAGTATTTACACCTATAATTGGAAATTCACCCGTATGTTTTAAGGTTTCATAATACAAACTTTCTTCTTGAATTTTAGAGCGTTGGTACATGGTTTCCATTGCACCTAATACGCCACCACGTTCTGTAATTCTATCAAATTCAACTAATACAGCTTCTTCAACCAGATCAGTTAATTCTTCAATGATAAAAGCACCTTGAATTGGGTTTTCATTTTTTGCCAATCCCAACTCTTTATTAATAATCAATTGAATTGCCATGGCTCTTCGTACAGATTCTTCAGTTGGTGTAGTAATAGCTTCATCATAAGCATTGGTGTGCAACGAATTGCAATTATCATAAATGGCATACAATGCTTGCAATGAAGTTCTTATATCATTAAAATCAATTTCTTGTGCATGTAATGAGCGACCTGAAGTTTGAATATGATACTTTAACATTTGAGATCTTTCATTGGCACCATATTTTAATTTCATGGCTTTTGCCCAAATTTTTCGAGCAACCCGGCCAATAACTGAATATTCAGGATCGATTCCGTTTGAGAAAAAGAAAGATAAATTGGGTCCAAACTTATTGATATCCATTCCGCGAGATAAATAATACTCCACATAAGTAAAACCATTAGAAAGCGTAAATGCCAATTGTGAAATCGGATTTGCGCCAGCCTCAGCAATATGATATCCTGAAATAGAAACCGAATAAAAATTACGGACATTGTGTTGAATAAAATATTCTTGTACATCACCCATTAAGCGTAAGGCAAATTCCGTAGAAAAAATACAAGTATTTTGCGCCTGATCTTCTTTTAAAATATCTGCTTGAACCGTACCACGTATTTTTGTTATCGTATCGGCTTTGATTTTTTGATAAATGTCATTTGGCAATATTTCATCACCCGTAACACCGAGAAGTAGTAAACCTAAACCATTATTTCCTTCGGGTAATTTACCTTGATAGGCTGGTCTTTCAACACCTTTCTTTTTATAGATATCAATAATATTTTGCTCAATCCTTTTTTCTAGCTTTTTTTCAATAATATATTTTTCACATTCTTGATCAATAGCAGCATTCATAAAAAAACCTAATAACATAGGTGCTGGTCCATTGATAGTCATTGAAACCGAAGTCATTGGGTTTGTCAATTCAAAACCAGAATACAATTTTTTGGCATCATCTAAACAGCAAATTGAAACGCCGGCATTTCCTATTTTTCCATAAATATCAGGGCGTATATGAGGGTCATTACCATAAAGAGTAACCGAATCAAAAGCGGTAGAAAGACGCTTGGCATCCATATCTAAACTCACATAGTGGAAACGTCTGTTGGTACGTTCAGGTCCACCTTCACCAGCAAACATACGGGTTGGATCTTCACCGGTACGTTTAAACGGATAAATACCCGCAGCAAAAGGGAATTCACCGGGAACATTTTCTTGCAATGTCCAGTTTAAAATGTCACCCCAAGCTTCATATTTTGGCAATGCGATTTTAGGAATTTGCAAATGCGATAAAGACTCAGTATGTGTTTGAATATTAATTTCTTTATTACGAACTTTAAAGGAATATATTTCGTCTTTATAACGTTGTTTTTTGTTTTGCCAATTCAGAATGGTTTCCCAATTATGAGGATTTAAGTCCATTTTAATGCGAGCAAATTCTTTAAAGAGAAGTTTTAGGAATTGTGAATTTTCTTCATGAGATTGCTTCTCCGCCTCTGGGGAGATCGCAATGACGTTAGTATTGTCATTCAGTCCCGAAAACTTTCGGGAGTAGCGAAGAATCTCATCTTCTTTTATTCCGTTTTTGTTAAGAAGAGATTGCCACTCTCTTACCTCGTTCGCAATGACATTTGAGTCAATATTAGCAACAGAACAAACTGTTTGAAAAATACCATATAATTTTTGTGCTATTTCTTTTTGTTCTCTAGACGTTTTATCATAGTTGCGATTATTCTCAGTAATTTCAGATAGGTAACGGGTTCTATTGGGTGGAATGATAAATTGCTTTTCGGATAGTTCATCTGAAATCTCGAAAGAACTTTTAAAATTAGCACTGGTTTTTTGATTGATCTTATCAATTAATATCTTGTATAGCGTATTCGCACCCGGATCGTTAAATTGAGAAGCAATAGTACCATAAACAGGCATACTATCTACATTATCATCCCATAAATTATGATTGCGCTGGTATTGTTTTTTAACATCACGTAAAGCATCTAAAGCACCACGTTTATCAAATTTATTCAAAGCAATAACATCAGCAAAATCGATCATATCAATTTTTTCGAGTTGTGTAGCGGCACCATACTCAGGAGTCATTACATACAATGAAACATCAGAGTGATCTAAAATTTCAGTATCAGATTGGCCTATACCGGAAGTTTCTAAAATAATCAAATCAAACGCAGAAGCTTTAAGAATATCAATAGCATCATTCACATGTTTTGATAAAGCTAAATTTGATTGACGTGTTGCTAGTGAACGCATATAAACACGGTCATTTTTAATAGCATTCATTCTTATTCTGTCGCCTAATAAAGCACCTCCTGTTTTTCTTTTGGATGGATCAACTGAGACTATTGCTATGGTTTTTTCTTTAAAATCAGCTAAATATCTTCGAACTAATTCATCAACTAATGATGATTTACCTGAACCACCTGTACCGGTTATTCCTAAGACAGGACAATCCCCTTTTTCCGTTTTCTCTGAAGAGGAAAAGCCCTTAAAAATTTCTTCGAAATTTTTAGGTTTATTTTCTGCAATAGAAATTAAACGAGCAATGGTATTTACATCTTTATTTTTTAAAACGTCTTGTATTCCCTTCCCTTTGGGAAGGGTTAGGGATGGGCATTTGGTGTCACATCGCTCAATCATATCATTAATCATACCTTGTAAACCCATTTTACGACCATCATCTGGTGAATAGATTTTGGTGATTCCGTATTCAATCAACTCTTCAATTTCTTCTGGAAGAATTACACCACCACCACCACCAAATATTTTAATCTGTGAAGCTCCTTTTTCTTGAAGAAGATCATACATGTATTTAAAATACTCATTATGACCACCTTGATAAGAGGTCATGGCAATCGCATTTGCATCTTCTTGTATGG
>CAZHYX010000161.1:0-2433 GCA_964536675.1 uncultured Flavobacteriaceae bacterium | reverse complement strand
GTCATGTCCTAAATGAATGACTTCAACTCCAGTTGCCTGTATAATTCTACGCATAATATTTATGGCGGCGTCATGCCCATCAAAAAGTGAGGCTGCTGTTACAATTCTGATTTTATTTTTGGGAATATATGGTTGAATTTGCTCCATTATAATTTATAATATTTAACAGTGCAATTTACGATTAAAAATGATTTATTATTAATTGAAGTATTTTAAAAAAGTCCAAAATTTTCTATCTTCTAAATAATAAAGATTATGCTCATTATGATAGGCTTCTTTTTCAAAACTTATGTTGTGGTAAGCTTTGTTCCAGTTTCTAAATCGAATAAGGTGTATTAAGAATTCAATTATGTACCATATAAAGAAGAAAACCCATAATAATTCTATCTGTTGCCTTAAATGGATACGTTCATGGTTTATTAAAATGGAATTACTAGACAATGATTTATCCTTTAAGAATATAAAAGGATAAATAGCCATACCATTGTATTTTTTTGGTATTAAAAGTTTAGAGATTAATATCATAGCAAAAATTTATTGAAGAATAAAATCTTAAATAAGTAAGGGCTAATTTAGCAATTATTTATTTATCTATGTCCAATGAAGCTTTTCATTTTATAAAAGAATTATTTGTTTAAAAAAATGAGATGAACTATTTGTCTCAAATTAATGGTTTTGGCATTTATAGTATTGATTATCAATAATACTCATTAGTTATTAATGTATATACAGTTATCATTAACGGATTGAATTAAGGTAAGATATTATCGGGAATTACTATTTATCAATGGTTTAACAAAGAATTAACGATTATTTATTATATCTTTATGATAGTTTAATTCAAATAATCTGCCTTTAAAAATGAAGTCATTAAGAGTAATTAATATATTATTCTTGTTATTGTATGTTAATATTCATGCATCAACTGAACCTGAATCCTTTTATAAAGGGGTTCAGATAGATAGTTTTGATTTTAATAATCAACTAGAATTAAGTAGAGGGTATGCTAGCTCTATAATTGAATGGCATCAAAAAGCTTTAGTTAATGGTGTTGAGTTTTCTAATAATGATTTAAAGAATATAGCTATAAGTTATGCATATTTAACAGATGCACCAAATGCCAGTGAGTATCTTGAAAAGTATATCAAAAACTCTTATGACATTGATATTATCAATAATAATGTTTTTGAGAACATAAATGATTCTAAAGAGTATAAAGGTATTATAAAGAAATACAAACCAGAAATTAATGAATGGATTTTATTTTTCTTCTCTACTGGCTTGATAGGTATTTTTATAGCTGTAGTTTTAAATTTAAGAAAAAAAGGGGATATAATAGCAAATATATTGATTAGTTTATTTGTACTACTTCATTCGTTTTTTACAATACATTTAAGTTTGTTTTTGTCTAATTATACGTTTAACTTTCCCCATTCATTATATATTACTGCTTCATTTTCTTTTTTATATGGACCCTTATTATATTTCTATTTTAAACGTATTGCAGGTAAGTATGAATTTAAGTTAGTTGATGTATTGCACTTAATACCATCTGTAGCGTTGTTTTTATACTTTTTGCCAATTTATTTGTTGCCAGTAGAAGATAAATTGAATATACTATTTAATAGGTATGAAATGACAAAGTTTATAATAATTGTAGTAGTAACTATTAAAAGTATTTCGCTGATTACCTATGGTTATTTAATATATAACATTTATAGAAGTTGTATAAATACAAAACCAAAGCAACAGATAGAGATTTTAAAATGGAAAAGAAATATTACGATTATAAATACAGTATATGTTGTGTCGTATATAATTTATGGTTTAGCTGTTATTAATAATATTTTCACAGATATTTTAATCTATCCCCAAATAGTTGCAATGTCTATCATTGTTTTATATGTTAGCTATACGGCGTACGTTCAGCCGAGAGTTTTTAGTAAAAAATATTTATTTAATGAGTTGTTTTTAAAATATCAAAAATCTGGTTTAACAGAAGGTTTTTCCAATGACCTTAAAGAACAATTACTACAATTACTTGTTAGAGAAAAAATATATAAAAAGAATGATATTAATCTTGATATTCTTTCACAAAAATTAGACACAACAAGACATAATTTATCTCAAGTAATTAATGAGCACTTTGATGTAAACTTTTTTAATTTAATTAATAAGTATAGAATTCAAGAAGCTCAAGAAATATTTAAAAGTGACACTCATAATAACTTAAATATTATTGATGTAGCTTATGATGTTGGGTTCAATAATAAAGTAACATTTAATAAAGCTTTTAAAGAGCGAACAAATCTCACACCTTCTGAGTATTTAAAAAACTTAAAAATAAAACCCTTAGTATCTACAAACCTGAGTTCGAACTAAGATTTAATTTACAGAATCCTAAGAAAAGGTGAGATTTGAAGTGTAAAATTA
>CAZHYX010000160.1:1911-7254 GCA_964536675.1 uncultured Flavobacteriaceae bacterium | reverse complement strand
GCATTTCATGTTAAATTACAAGTGAATAGTGCACAGTTAGCATTTTTATTAAATCCAAGAGTTGAATTTACCATTCCTTCAGGAATTTCATCATTAGACATTTTATCGATTAAAGTAAAATATCCAAATAATTCAGCAACCACAGAAAATGCTGTATATACAACCAGCGGAAATACACTTAATATTGACTTGCTGGCCCATAGTGTAATAGCTGGTCTAGGAGGAATTCCGGGAACAAATGATGCACTATCTATAGTTGATAGACAAGTTGAACTTGATTTTGAATTAAGAACAACATGCGATTATATTTCAGGAACACCACTATTATTTAAGATTTTTGCAGATAAACCTTGTGGAGATCCCGCGGAAGGTAATGGCTCACTCATATTTTCAAACGATATTAACATAAATGGTGTAGTTCAACCCTATGATGCATTTTCTGCAATAGTACTCCCAAATAATTTAGATGTAAATGGAGCGCATATAGATGGGTGTAATACTACGGAAACTGTAAGCATAACAACAACTTTTTCAGATATTGCAGGCCAGTCTGCAACCCAAACCGATATTAATGATTTTGGTAGAGTTGCAATTCCTACAAACCTTAGTTATGTTAACGGAACGTTTAACTCTACAAATGGAGTAACCTTAGTTTCATCTAATGCCAATGAGTTAGTAATTCAATATCCGGCTGGACTTACCAATTTACAATCAGCCGATTTTTCTTTTGATATAGAAACAGGAATTAGCGGTTGTGAAACCAATGCCGATTTTTCAATCATTAATTATATTGAGACTGGTGGCTTATCATGTGGAGCATCATCTTGTGTTAATTCTATTGTAACTACAGGGTCATCAACAGAATTAATAGATATTTTAAAACCTTCTTTTACTAATGCAGGTGGGTCTAGTGCAGCCATAACCTCTTTTAACTCTAATAATAATTATGATTTTACTATAAACCTAATTAATAATGGTATTGATGCTCCAAGTGGATATACATATCAAATATTTTGTGCTGATAATGCAGGTAACCCTACAGGAGTACCTATTCATTCAGGAACACTTACACAGGCAATTACAGCTGGTGCTTCTATAACCGAAAATATAAGCTTTACATCAAATATAATTTGTAATATTTCTGATGGTGTTGTATTTGTAATGAGTCCTTCAGGATCACAATGTATGTGTGATGTTTTACAATTACATCTACCCTTAGATGCAGCAGCAATTGATGCTATTGATGATGCGTTTTCTACCAATGAAAACATTGCAGTTTCTGGAGATATTTTTATTGATAATGGTAATGGGCAAGATATTTTAGGCGTTACACCTACAACAGTAACAGCTAATACTAATCCGGCAAATGGAACTTTAGTAATTAATGCAAATGGAACTTTTACTTACACACCAAACGCAAATTATGAGGGTGTTGATACTTTTACCTATACAATTACAGATAGTTTTGGTCAAACAGATACAGCTACTGTAACTATTACAATAATACCAGGTCCAGAAGCCGATTTAAGTTTAACAAAAACTGTAAATAACGCTCAACCAAATCAAGGAGACAGCATTACATTTACATTGACAATAAGTAATGCAGGGCCATCTGCGTCAACAAATATTATTGTTAAAGACATTATACCTACAGATTTTACCTATACACATCCAAATTTCAGTACAACCCAAGGTACAGTAACTTTTAGTGGTGGCACTAGAGAGTTTGAATGGAATTTAGGAGCGTTTGTATTGGGTTCAGGAAATAGTATCACCTTAACCTATACATTAACAGTTGATGTTTGTGGTGAATTTACAAATCAAGCAGAAATAATAAATAGTTCATTACCCGATTCAGATTCAACAACAAATAATGGAGGATAATTTTTTTGTTTTAACGGTATTAGTATTTATATATATTTCGGTTTGCATTTTCTGTTATATCTGCTTTTGTACAATTAATAACTATTTATTTCGTAAATTTTTATATCAGTTTCAAAATGTTAAGAACCAGTTATTAAGTAATAAAAACCATATAGAATCGTTAATGTTATGAACAAGTTAAAATTAAGTTATCAACAATGTCTATGGGTTATTAACAGAATATTAACAATTTAATAAGTGTAATTTATATTTGCTTTATATAAGGGCTAATTGAAAGCTAGTCATAAGGAGATACTAGCTAAGAAGATAGATTTTAATTAATTTTTTTTAAACTCAATAATGACCCTTATTCGATAAAATAAAGATAGAGAACCCTAGTTATTGCATTATTTATAATCATATATAGTAGGGTTTTTTTGTATAAAGTTGTTATATAAAGTAAATGTGACTTTATTCTAATAATGGGTCTAAAACAGATAAAAGATGTATGTAAATAAAATTACACGAATTAGAAAATAAATCAACATTGACCAAAGTGCAAAATAGAATAAGATTATTCTTTTTAATCTCCCTTGCTGTTATATCTACTTCTATAATGGCTCAAACCACTTTTACCCAAAGTGCTGCTGCCTATAATTTAAATATTAGTGGTGCTAAAGATGGTGGACATGCTTGGGCAGATTATGACCTTGATGGCGATTATGATTTAATAGTCAATACTAATGGAAGAGCATATTTACTGCGAAATGATGGTGGTAGCTTTACAGATGTAACTAATATAAATGGAAACCTTGCGCCAGACTTTTTAAATGCTAGCCTTGAACGTACTGTACTTTTTGTAGATTTTAATAATGATGGTTATCCAGACGTATTCAGAAATGATAGTAGTCAGGCAAGAATTTACCTTCAAGACCCGACAACAAATAGATTTGGAAATGGAGCAGGTGGCACTGCCCCTAATCAAACATTTAATTCAGGGAACATAGCTGACGGATTTAATTCTGAAGGCGCAGGAGCCTTAGATTATGACGGCGATGGTGATTTAGATATTTTTATTGATAACCATAATTTTGGGATTGATATTTTTCAAAATGATGGTACAGGCAATTTTACACACGTTACTAGAAAAGCTGATAGTCCTAACCCTCCATACAATGTAGCAGACCCAACTACTTGGCCCTTAGGACTAGTACAAGATGCTACTGATGGCGATTATGGTTCAGCAACCGATTTTAATAATGATGGCTGGGTTGATATAGTAGCACGTAAAAGAAATCAAGTAGATTTATTTACAAATCTTGGAGGTACTTTTGGTAATGAAATAAATATTGATAATGCCACTAATAACAATAAAGGAGCGGTTGCTTTTCAAGATTTTGATAATGATGGCGATTTTGATTTATTCTGGACAGAGAATGGAATCAATCAAATTCATAGAAATAATGGTGATGGTACTTGGACAGCTATTGGTTTTGCTATTACAGGAATACCGGAGACCTATTCTGGACAAATAGAAGGATTGGCCTGTGGTGATGTTGATAATGATGGCGATATTGATATTTATTTAGGTAATGGCGGAAATGGTAACAATAATGAAAGTAAACTGTATCTAAACCAAATTAATAATGGTGGCGGTGCTATGTCTTTCGTTGATTCGGGCTTAACTTTTAATAACAGAAATGAAGGATCTACCTTTATTGATATTGATGAAGATGGTGACTTAGATCTATATGTAAATAAAAACAGTACTGGTAATAGTAGTACTTATAATGAACTTTGGATCAATAATTTAAATGCTGCAGCACAAGCAAATCACTTATATATTGACATTATTGAAGACAGAGATGTCTTTGGTTTGATAAACCTTGAAACAAGATTTGGTGTGGGTGCTACTGCCACCATATTAGATTGCGATGGCAATGTAATTTCAGGAATTAGAGAGGTTAATGGTGGTTACGGTCATGGTACTATGGAACCCGGAGTTATTCATTTCGGATTGCCTGGCGGACCAAACACACCTATTGTCTTAGAAATTTCTTATCCAAGAACAACTACAGGCAGAGTGATTGTTAGACAAGAATTAACACCTTTTGCTCACAATAACGGTAATATTAATATTATAACCATTTTACCAACAAGTGGTAATCAACCCCCAATAGCACAAGACGATTTAATTTCTGTAACACAAGGAAGCTCAGTAACTTTTGACCCTTTAGCTGATAATGGTAATGGGGTAGATAGTGATCCGGATGGTCATCCATTTTCAATAATATCAATAACACAGCCTGCAAACGGAACGGCTGTACTAAATGGCGATGGCACTATAACATATACACCAAATCCTGCGTTTTCCGGTAGTGACCCATTTACATATACTTTAGAAGATAGTACAAGCTGTACACAAACCAATCAACAAAGTATTGGTAACGTGATTATGACAGTAAATAAAGATACTGATAATGATGGTGTACCAGATGTTGTGGATATAGATGATGATAATGATGGAATTACTGATTGTGATGAATCATCAGATATAGTAAATTCAAATTTCTTCTGGGCCTTTAATAACCCTTCAGGAACTCTTAATATGGACATAGTTAACGACCCTAAAATTACAGCTTGGGCATTGACTTCTGCAGGGGTTCTTTCTGTAAGTGGTCTAGGATTTTCTACACCAAACTCAAATTTACAATTAAACAACATACCATCTGCTAATTTTGCTACTGCTTATGCAAATAATGAATATGTTGAAGTATCATTTATAACAGGGAACACTTCAACATTTGATTTAATTAATATAGCCTCGGCTTGGATTGAACCCAATATAGGAGATTCATTTCGGTCTACAACAGTATACTCTTCAGGAGCATTTACATCTTGGGAGATATTATCAGATAATGTCTTACATTCAAATACTAGTGGAGGCGCAAATTTCTTTGATCATCAAGATCGAGCAACCTTACCACTTTTAGCCAATACAGAATATAAATTTCGTTTTTATATCTATGGACAAGTGGATGATTCCCCTCAAAATTGGTCTTCTTTTGATGATATTGAATTTACCATTAAAGCTTGTCGTTTAGCAGATACAGATGGAGACGGTATTGCTAACCACTTTGATTTAGATAGTGATAATGATGGTATTTTTGACGTTATAGAAGCTGGGCACGGTCAATCACAAACTAATGGTGTTATAGATGGTGCTCCCGCAACTTTTGGTAATAATGGATTATTTAATAGCATTGAGAATAATGACACTTCAAGCGCGACAATAACATACACAATTGCCGAAAGTACAGACGATACAGATACCATTCCAAACTATTTAGATCTAGATAGTGATGGCGATGGCATCCCCGATAATGTAGAAGCACAAACTACTTTAGGGTATACATCACCAAGCGGTACAGTAGATGTCAATGGTGTTTTTACCAACTATACATCAGGTTTAAATCCTAC
>CAZHYX010000160.1:0-1811 GCA_964536675.1 uncultured Flavobacteriaceae bacterium | reverse complement strand
GTACAGTAGATGTCAATGGTGTTTTTACCAACTATACATCAGGTTTAAATCCTACTAATACCGATGGAGCTGACAATCCTGATTATTTAGATACCGATTCAGATAATGAAGGCGGTGATGATACCACAGAAGCAGGATTGGTATTAACAGGGAACGATACAGATAATGACGGATTGGATGATGCTACAGATGCTACGGCAGATTATTCAGATCCGGGAGGTACTATAGACGATCCCTTAACCGCACCATTAATTTTACCAGATATAGACAATGATGCTACATCAGGCGGTGATGTAGATTTTAGAGATGCTCAAAGCGTTGCGGATTTAAGTTTAAGAAAAACAGTAGATAATGCATCACCTAACCAAGGCGATAGCATCACATTTACATTGACAATAAGTAATGCCGGCCCATCATCACCAACAAGTATTGTGGTAGTAGATGTGATACCAACAGATTTTACGTATACACATCCTAATTTCGTTACAACTCAAGGGTCTGTAACATTTAATGCAGGTACAAGAGAATTAGAATGGAATTTAGGCGCATTTGTATTAGGTTCAGGAAATACTATAACTTTAAGCTATACGTTAACGGTAGATATATGTGGAGAGTTTACTAATCAAGCAGAAATAACAAATAGTTCGTTAACTGATCCTGATTCAACACCAAATAATGGTTTATAAGAAAAAGAATATGAAAAATCATAACACATATAATTTAAAAATGGAAAGTTTTAAGAAAATATTGCTTTTAACATTTTTTATTGGAGCATTTGTTTTTAATGCAAACGCCCAAACACCTTCGTTAACTGTAACCAATGTAGAAAATGATGGTAATACAGGAGTTTCTGAAGCTGGAACAGTATTAAATTATACAATTACACTTTTTAATAACGGTGACCAAGATCTTACAGGGGTTTCTATTACCGATATACTACCTGATGCTTCAGCGGCAACCTTAGTAGGCCCAACCGAAAGTATTAGTGCTAATGGTGTGTTGAATATTGGCGAAAGTTGGACATACACTACATCATATACAGTAACTGCGCCAGACATAATTGCAGGTACTGACCTTACTAATACAGCTACTGTTATCACAACTGAAACAGGAGCAACTACATTTGGATCAAGTCGTATTGTTCATATTTATGAAGACGATTTTGATGAAGTTACCATAACAGTGAATAGCACTGTAGCTGCGCCAACAGCTTCTAATATAACTGAATGTAATTCAGGACAAACGTTAACTGCAACTGCAACCGTAGGAGCAGGAGAGACAGTAGTTTGGTACGATGCCTTAGTTGGTGGAAGTGTAGTAGCTAGCCCTACTTTAACAGGAGTTGGTACGATAACGTACTATGCTGAAAGTGTAAATAGTACTACGAATTGTTCTAGTGTTACACGTACTCCAGTTACATTGACGATTAATGCATTACCCAACACACCTGTCATAACAGGAGATGATGCAGCTTGTGTTGGCGATATAATTAATGACCTGGCAACAACCGCAGTAGGTACAATAGTATGGAGTTCCTCTAATACTTCTGTAGCAACTATAGATGCTAATACAGGTATAGTAACTACATTAAGTAACGGAACTACCCTAATCACTTATACAGTTACTGATGGTAATGGTTGTAGTGCTACTTCAGCAAATCATGTCATTCTTGTAAGTAACTTGCCAAATGCACCATCAAGTAATGGTGATCAGGAATATTGTACGGGAGATGCAATTCCCACACTAACTGTTACTGTTAATGCAGGTGATACGGCAAATTGGTATGATGCAGCTACCGGAGGTACTTTATT
>CAZHYX010000159.1:0-7267 GCA_964536675.1 uncultured Flavobacteriaceae bacterium | reverse complement strand
TAACGAGATGAATGCTATTTTAGAAATTACTTTAGGTAAATGTAAGCTATTATTTGATAATCAAACTACTATATGTATTTCAGGATCTGATTTATCTCCAAAGTTAAATGATAAAAGAATAGTACTGAACTCAGCTTTGGTAGTTTATAAAGGAGACACCTTAACTTTTGATAAACCCATTTATGGAGTACGATCTTATCTTGCTGTTAAGAGTGGATTTCAAACTGAGACTGTTTTAAATAGTAGAAGTTTTTATCAAGGAATAACAGATAAATATATCCTTAAAAAGAATGATATTTTACCAATAAAAATTGCAAAATCAGGAATAACTAAGTCATTATCATCAGTAAAAATTAATAAGCAACACTTTACAACAGTAATTATTGAAGCTTATGCTGGACCGGAATATGATTTATTAGACAAAAAACAAAGAGAGATATTAAGTAAAACGTTGTTTACAATTTCAAAAGATAATAGCAGAATGGGGTATAGATTAGAAGAAATAATTGATAATACCTTAGAATCTATGCTAACTTCTTCCATAATGCCAGGAACAGTTCAATTGACACCTTCTGGTAAATTAATTGTTTTAATGCGCGATTGTCAGGTTACAGGTGGTTACCCTAGAGTTTTACAGTTAGCTGATGATGCTATCAATCAATTGGCACAAAAAACGACGAATGATAGATTTAGATTTAAAATAATACCTTTATAAGGATATGCAACTCAACAATAATCATATAAAGTATTTTTTTTGTTTATTATAACGCTGTTTATTGCTTGTAAATCTAAAGAACCTGATAAATATATTTGGAAAGAAATTACCGTAAAAGCAACAGCCTATAATTCTTTAGCATACCAAACATCTTCCAATCCAACTATTGCGGCATGGGGTGATAGTTTAAAGTCAGGTATGAAGTGTATAGCTGTTTCAAGAGACTTGTTAAAGCTTGGTTTAAAGCGTAATACACCGATTAAAATTGAAGGATTGGATAGTGTATATCTGGTAAAAGATAAAATGCACAGACGTAAGAGAAATCAGATTGATATCTACATGGGTACAGACGTTAAAAAAGCAAAAGAGTGGGGTGTAAAGCGCTTAAAAATAAAGTACGGTGTTCTAAAAGATAGTTTAGTCAGTACCAAATAACTTTATTTGTGTTGTGTTATTTTTGTCTTTTGTCTTCGCTCAAGATAAACGACGGCAAGAATCCATAAAAATGGTCAGTCTGTCCCGAACCTTCGGGACTGCCTTCGCAGGAATGACAAATTTTAAAAGTAAACTCCCAAATGATTCAATTCATTAGTGAGTTGTTGATTATTTTTAAATTGAATTGCCTTCATACCAATAACTCTAGCAACTTCAATATTTTCTAGATTATCATCAATAAACACACAATTTTCGGCATTTAATTGATACCGCTCTAAAATAATTTCATAGATTTTTGTAAAAGGTTTTCTGGTTTTTTCAGTGCCTGAAACTACAATACCTTCAAAATATTGTAAAAAATCATACCGTTGTAAAGCTACAGGAAAAGTTTCTGCACTCCAGTTTGTCAATGCATATAGTTTATGATTATTGGCTTCTTTAAGCTTTTTAAGTATTTCAACACCTTCTTTTATCGATCCGCCCAGCATTTCATGCCATCGTTCATAGTAGGTTCTTATGAGTACTTCGTGTTCTGGGTATTTTTCAATAAGTATTTTATTACCATCTTCAATCAATCTACCAGCATCATGTTCTTCATTCCAGCTATGTGTACAGATGGTATTTAAAAACCAATCAACTTTTTCTTCATCGTTATTAAATATTTCTCTATATACGTATTTTGGATTCCAATCTATTAGCACTCCACCTAAATCGAATATGATTGTTTCTATTTTGTTCATAATTCTTTATTTTAAGACTGACAACTGTATTACTGCCCCTGAAGACTAATCGTCCTGTCCTGCAGCCATTAAAAAAGCTTTTAAAAACCCATCTATATAACCATCCATTACCGCATCCACATTACCTGTTTCATGTGCAGTACGTACATCTTTTACTAATTTATACGGATGCATCACATAGTTTCTTATTTGAGAACCAAAATCAATTTTCATTTTACCGGCTTCTATTTCATTGCGCTTTTCACGTTGCTTTTGTAATTCTATCTCATATAACTGAGATTTTAACATCACCATTGCTTTTTCCCTGTTTTCTAATTGAGAACGTGTTTCAGAATTATGAATAACAATTCCTGATGGATGGTGCGTTAGTATAGCTTTGGTTTCCACTTTATTTACATTTTGACCTCCAGCGCCTCCAGATCTAGCAAAATCCCACGAAATATCAGAAGGATTAATATCAATTTGAATACTATCATCTGCTAAAGGATATACATAGACAGAGGCAAAAGAAGTATGTCTTTTAGCATTACTATCAAACGGAGAAATACGCACCAAACGATGTACTCCATTTTCGCCCTTTAAATAGCCAAAAGCAAACTCACCATCAATTTCTAAAGTAACTGTTTTTATTCCGGCTACATCACCTGCTTGGTGATTTAGTTCCTTTACTTTATAACCTTGTTTTTCGCTCCACATCAAATACATACGCATTAGCATAGCTGCCCAATCACAACTTTCAGTACCACCGGCACCAGCAGTAATTTGTAGTACAGCACTTAGATTATCGCCTTCGTCAGAAAGCATGTTTTTAAACTCCAAACTTTCTAAAAGTGTACTAGTTTTGGTATAACTATTCATTGTTTCTTCTTCAGTAGCTTCACCTTCCTTATAGAAATCATAGAGTATTTGTAGCTCTTCATTATCCGTTGCAACGGTAGTATAATCTTCAACCCATTTTTTCTTTGAACGTAATGTTTTCATTAAAACTTCGGCTTCTCTGGGTTTATTCCAAAAATCAGGGTTAGAAGCTTTTTCTTCCTCATTTGATATTTCAATGAGTTTCTGGTCTATTTGAAGATAGTTTTTGAGTTTTTCTATACGCTCAGCTATATTTTTTATATTTTCTTGTGTAATCATAAGTCTAAGAACAAAAATAAACTAAAAAATTAGATGAGATAATTTTAAGTGATTGAATTTGTCTTTTTAAATTAGTAATTTTATGCAAATTATTTTAAACGATGAAAAAATTAACTATTACCTTACTTTTCTTATTTTTTATTCAAAATGGGTTTTCACAATTTTTTAAAGACAAAGATAATATTACCAAATATGATGGGTTTTTCACTTTTTATTACGATGCTAATGAAGATAATTTATATTTAGAAGTTGAGAAATTAGATACTGAATTTTTGTATGTACGCTCTTTATCGGAAGGAATTGGCTCAAATGATATTGGTCTTGATAGAGGACAGTTAGGAGATGGTGTTGTGGTTAAATTCCAAAAAGCAGGGAATAAATTGTTATTGATTCAGCCTAACCAACGTTTTAGAGCATTGACAGCTAATAATGATGAGCGAAAATCAATTGAAGAAGCTTTTGCAAAATCTGTACTACATGGTTTTATTATTAAAGAGCAAAATAAAGGCAAATATTTAGTAGATGCTACTGATTTTTTTATCAGAGATGCACATGGAGTGGCAAACAGATTAGAACAAAAAGAACAAGGTAAATATAGTTTAGATACATCAAGAAGTGCTTTTAATTTAGAAAGAACAAAAGCATTCCCTAAAAATGTCGAATTTGATGTGCTGTTAACCTTTAAAGGAAAACCAAAAGGGTATAATATAAAAAGCGTTACCCCAGATGCATCCTCTGTTACAGTACATCAACATCATTCTTTTGTTGAATTACCTGATAATGAGTACAAACCAAGAGTTTATGATGCGCGTTCAGGTTGTTACCCGATGTCATATTTAGATTATGCCACCCCAATAAATCAATCTATTGTAAAACGATTTATTTACCGCCATCGTTTAGAAAAGAAAGACCCTTCGGTAACTATTAGCGAAGCAAAAGAACCGATTATATATTATTTAGATAGAGGTGCTCCAGAACCAGTTCGATCTGCATTATTAGATGGTGCACGTTGGTGGAATCAAGCATTTGAAGCAATTGGCTATAAAGATGCTTTTCAGGTTAAAATGCTTCCTGAAGGAGTTGATCCTTTAGATTTACGATACAACGTGATTCAATGGGTGCATCGTTCAACAAGAGGATGGAGTTATGGCGGAAGTATTTCCGATCCTAGAACTGGCGAAATTATCAAAGGGCATGTTAGTTTAGGTTCCTTGCGTATCCGTCAAGATTTTTTAATTGCTCAGGCTTTGCAAGCACCGTATGCAAATAATGAAACTGATGATGATTTTGCACTACAAATGGCATTAGCAAGAATTCGTCAATTGTCAGCTCATGAAGTAGGACATACCATAGGTTTTGCACATAATTTTGCTGCTAGTACGAATGATAGAGCTTCGGTGATGGATTATCCACATCCTAAACTAAGCTTAAAAGATGGTAAAATCGATTTCTCGGATGCTTATGGGGTTGGAATAGGTAACTGGGATAAAGTTACAGTAGCCTATGCCTATCAAGAATTTGAAAATGATGAAGAAAGTCAATTACAGAAAATTTTAAATAACGCTTTCGCGGAAGGATTGCGTTATATTTCAGACCAAGATGCCAGACCTAAAGGAGGTGCACATGCGTATGGACATTTATGGGATAATGGAAGTAATCTCTCTGATGAACTAAACAACATATTAGCAATTCGGAAGATGGCTATTGAGAGTTTTTCAGCCGATAATATAAAGTCTTCAGAACCTTATTCGGTATTAGAAGATGTTTTTGTGCCCTTGTATTTCTTTCATAGATACCAAACGGAAGCTGTTGTTAAGTTGATAGGTGGTTTAGATTATAATTATGTAACTAAAGGAGATGGTCAAACAATTGTAAAACGTATAGACGGGCAAACAGAACGAAAAGCATTACAAACCCTATTAAAAACGATTGATGTAAATACGATTGCTATTCCGAAGCGAGTATTAGAATTATTCCCACCAAGAGCAATGGGATATGGTAGAAGTAGAGAGTCGTTTAAAAGTAAAAACGGAGTCGCTTTTGATCCTTTCGGAGCAGTTGAAACTGCTGCAGAAATGACACTATCTCTATTATTACATCCAAAAAGAACTTCAAGATTAATACAGCATAAAAGTTTAGATAATAGTCAATTAGGATTAGATGAAGTAATCAATTCTTTAATAGAAAACTCTTTTAAGAAAAACTATAAAGACACCTATTATCAAGAGTTGCAAAATGTAGTAAATAGTCAAGTGTTGAATCAGTTGTTTTATCTTGCAGCTAATGAGAATTCGTATAAACAAGTCAATGCCATTGTAAATTCTAAATTGAGTGAAATTTCAAGTCTATTAAAAAATAATAAATCAAATGGAATTCAGAAAATATATGATTTGGAATTGGTAAAAAGTATTAAGGCTTTTAAAAAGGATCCGTCTAAGTTTAAGAAAAAAAGTGTTCCTAAAATCCCTGACGGTTCACCTATTGGAATGGAATAGGAATAGCTACTGATTCACGAATTATTTTTTTGAGTATTTGCGAATTAAGTATGAATTTACAACTGTCAGACTGAGTATTTAGTTTGTGCTTAATATAAACTGAAATCGAAGCCTAAAAAGGGTATGTTTGATTGTCAGGCTGAGCGCAGTCGAAGCCTCAAATGTGATACATTCAATACTGTCAGGCTGAGCGCAGTCGAAGCCCTTATAAATAAAAATCAATATGTATTTTTACTATGTATATATCCTTAAATGCTCAGATAATTCTTATTATACAGGAATTGTACACAATTAACCACAAAATCATAATCCGAATTGAAAAGTAAACTGAACCTCTTTTTATTAATTAGTTTTTTAATAGCATTAACTCTAACTATTTGGCTTAATTATCAAGTTACAAACAGAGTTGGAGATTTATCGTTTAACAAAGAAATTGATAATTCGACTTTTAATGTATGTGATGAGAAACGTATAACTCAATATTACTCAACTAAATCAAACTATCAAGGCGGAAAAAAAGCAATAAAAAAGGAACTTTGGAATATAACCGAACAATTAACTTTTGAGAATTCAGGTTTCATAACTTTTAGATTTATAATCAACTGTAAAGGTGAAATTGGAAGATTTAGAATAAAAACAATAGATAGCGAATTGAAAGAAAATAGTTTAGAAACTCAAAAAATAAAAACACTCCAAACATCAATTGAAAATTTAACAGAATGGAATGCTGGAATGTGGAAAGATAAAACCTTTGACAGTTATTTTGTTTTAAACTTTAAAATTGAACAAGGAAAAATCACAGATATATTTTAAACTATGAAGAAATTTTTTAAGATATTAAAAGTGACTTTAACAATATTGTTTTTTTCTTACACAATAATTGTATTGTTCTTTCTTTTTCTTGCTCCAAAAGAAAAAAGGTTTAAAATGGCAGGACATCAACAAGGTGTTATCCTTTCTCAAACAATGTTCAATGTTCTTACATTTCAAAATCCAAATTATTCGGATGCATATTTTGAACAATCTGTTCCTTTCAATAAAAGGGGATATTTTGCAAAAGGGTTTGAATTATTAGATAAAGCAGTTGAACTTGACCCAAGTTTGCATTTGGGTTATCGAGGTTATATGAAACTTCGGTTTTTAAGAGATTATAAAAATGCACTAACTGACTTTAATCGACTTGATAATTTAACTCCAAATTTCACAGATGCACCTTGGGGAGAAGATATTGATTTTTTGAGAGGTGAATGTTATTTTGGAATGAAAGAATATCAAAAAGCCATAATTTATTTTAATCTTAATGTAAAGAATAATAAGGAAGATTGGGTAGATATAAACACATTTACTTATCTTGGAATATGCGAATATGAACTTGGAAATTATAAAAAGTCAATTTCGGAATTTAATAGAGCGTTAAACCAATCCGAAAATACTCCTGAAGCACATTTTGGATTGGCAAAAGCATATCTAAAATTAGAAAATTCAGATAAAGCGAATGAACATATTATAAAAGCAGAAAAATCGATTGACTATAAAAGAGAAGACCCATATAAAGAATTTCAAAACGAAATATATTTATGGGAAACAACTGAATTTAAACGAAAAATGAATAAATAACTGTGTACAACAACGGCTATATTTGATTGCTTAGTTCTGTGCTACTTTGGAAAAATATCTAATTTTTCCAAGCTGGTTTTGTACTTAGAAAGTTAAGTGCTAAATTGTCGCAACTAAGCATAGCCAAA
>CAZHYX010000158.1:0-7280 GCA_964536675.1 uncultured Flavobacteriaceae bacterium | reverse complement strand
CTTGTCAAAGGGTAAAATAAAATAGCCTGTACTGAGCGCAGTCGAAGTATGGCAGTCTCTTAATCGATTAAGAGACTGCCAACAGTATTTCCCTGAAATAAATTCAGGGAAATACTTCGCAAAGACGTAAAAAACCAACTTAGTTATATAATAACTCGACTAATTGTCAATCCATCTCGTATAGGTAATAAGACCGTTTCAATTCTAGTATCCTCTTTTAACAATTTATTATAAGCAATCAGAGCTTTGGTATCTTCATCTTTTAGGTCTAGAGTTTCAGTAACTTTTCCGCTCCACAATACATTATCTGATAAGATAATACCACCTTTATTCATTTTGTCTATCACTAAATGAAAATAATTAGAATAATTACTCTTATCAGCATCAATAAAGACCAGGTCAAACTTATCATCAATGGTTGGAATAATATCTAAGGCATTTCCTAAATATTGTTTTATCTGATCTTTATAGTCAGATTTATAAAAATACTTTCGTTGAAAATCTATCAACTCTTCATTATGATCTATAGTGTGTAGTATTCCTTTATTGTGAAGCCCTTCAGCTAAACACAAAGCCGAATAACCAGTATATGTGCCAATTTCTAAGATAGATTTGGGTTGCACTAATTTTGATAGCATCGCTAGCAAACGTCCTTGAAAATGTCCGCTTAGCATTCTTGGCACCAAGACTTTTTGCCAGGTTTCTTTGTTTAATTGTTGTAGTAATTGGGGTTCATCTTGAGAATGTGCTGTTACATAATCGTCTATTATTTTGGGTAATAATTCCATAAACTTAAATAAATAAAATAATCAATAAAGATAAAAAAACCTAATCAACCTATAATTTGATCCAATAAAACTCAGCTATTATAATTAACCTGTCATAATAAGGCCGTTTACTCATAAAACTATGCCATTCACTAAAATGATAATCAAAAATTAAACTTATGATGCAATATTTGTTAGTTTTGAATAACGAACTTAAAAAAATTAAAGATGGTTATTGAAAAAGTACCAACCTCATTTCTTCATGCTTCAGATAATAAATTGACACTGTTAAAAGAAAGAGTACATTCTATTATCAGTAAAAAGAATAACAAACCATATATAATTGATTATAAAAAATTAGTGATTGATTACCAGAAATTTAGTCATGGATGTATAAATGAATTTTCTACAAATTATACTTTTGGGTTTTTTATGACGAATACTTCAATAGATTCTCCTGAAAATCGTGAAGCTTATTTTTTAGAGATTAAAAAGTTCCTTAATAGGTTAAATTCTAAAGACCCTTTATTATCAAGTTAATCATAAAATTTATTCTATTTTTTCAATTACATTTTCTTGCATTACTTCTTTTTCATTTTCAGAAAGTTTATGCTCGGTTTCACATTTATGTAAATGTTGGTCACATGCCTTGGTCAAGGTTGTATTTTGTTTAGAGTATTGTCCACATGCTTTACATATAAAAAGGTGGATAATCAGCTTTATTTTTTCCCATAACGAAGCTTCTTTGTATTGATTTTTATTACAAATAGCTGTTGCTTCATTACAATTAATAAAAAATCTCTTACTCATTTCTTTTTATTTAGCA
Organism: uncultured Flavobacteriaceae bacterium; assembly: GCA_964536675.1. Lineage (GTDB taxonomy): Bacteria > Bacteroidota > Bacteroidia > Flavobacteriales > Flavobacteriaceae > Aureibaculum. The sequence continues at coordinate 5,687 of CAZHYX010000158.1, read as the reverse complement.
AACCAATTATCTTCTAAGCATTTTCTCAACTGATGCCTTGCTCTGTGGATTATTACCCACAAATTAGACGCTGTGATACCTAATTCATTACATATTTCTTCTGTTTCATAATTTTGAACATTCTTCATTACAAATACCATTCTATACTTTTCTGGTAAATTAGCAATACAATTATCTAATGCCGTTTTAAGTTCTTCATTTTCAATATTCTTTTCCGCTTCATTATCCCACATTTTAGGTACACGTTCTTCTAACCATGAGCCTTTTCTATCACCATCCTGATAAAAATTAACTTTAACTTCAGCTTTTCCTTTAGTAGAATTTATTTTACGATAATGGTCAATTATTTTACGTTTCAAAATAGAAATTAACCAAGTTCTTTCTGAAGCTTGCCCTCTAAAATTATGCTGTGCTTTTAATCCTGAAAAAAAAGTTTCCTGAACAATATCTTTAGCCAATTCTTCATTATCAACTCTGGTAATAGTGTAGTTGAACAAGTAGTCTGAATGGGCAGCTACCCAATTATTAGGGTTTAAAGTATGTTTAGGGGTTTCAGGCATTTAAAAATAGTAACTCTTTTTTAAGAATGTAAATATAGTCTAATAAATAACAAGGCTCTAGTTTAGAGTAACGTTGCTATTTTTTGCTTTAACCACTAAGAGCACTATGAATGTACAATGGTCACAAAGTAAAATGGAAATAATTCTTTGTGGACTTTGTGTAAACACCCCTGTGATTCTTGCGATTAATAATAACAAACTATTTTCAAACTAGAGCCAATAACAATTATTAAAATCTGAGGATAACACTAAAGACCGCTTTACTGTAAGATAAAAGATTACTGATTAATACATAAATTATTTCTTTTCTCAATTATCTACATTTGTTAACCGTTGTTCTTTTTCTCTTCTCTTTTTTATTTCCCTATATGAAAAATTGCTTCGCCTCTGCTTATCACCGGAAAATTATTAATCGCTATAATATAACCATCGTGTGGTGATTTTACTCTTATGGTTGATTCGCCATAGGTGTCTGTGATGTACCCTAGCGTTTGTCCTTTAGTTACCTTTTCGCCATTTTTAACTCTAATATTAAACATTCCTGCTATTTTTGCTCTCATCCATCTACGTTGAGAAAGTTCAATAGTTATTGTTTCGAGTTTTTCTTCTCTTTTATCAATCATCTCAAAGTGTTCTAAAATATTCAATATACCTTCTATTCCTTTCTTTATTGAAAATTTATCTAAGCGTAAAGCTTCTCCTCCTTCATAAACTATAATAGGAATATTGTGTTTATGTCCTTCTTTACGGAACGATTTCGGAATTAATTTAGATGCAAATTGATAAGGTGCATTAAAGATATCGGCTAGTTTTTTACCTTCTTTATTATCTGGTGTATAACGAATTTGAGGATAATTACTACGTTGATTTGCACCTGTATGGATATCAATACCGAAATCAATATTATTTACAATTTCTCGCATCAAAACATAGGCTATTCTACTTGCCAAAGAACCCCTTTTAGAGCCGGGAAAGCTTCTATTTACATCTTTACCATGAACATCTCTTGAAAAATGTAAAAACCCAAAAACATTCAATAATGGGACCACAATTACACAGCCTTTTTTGATATTGAACTGATTTTTAGCCAACATCTTTCTAACCAACTCTATTCCATTTACCTCATCTCCATGAAGTCCGGCTTGTAATAAAATAGTGGGACCTTCTTCCTTCCCATTAAAAACATATATAGGAATTTCTATTACTGTTCCTGTTGGTAACCGATCAATTTTGATTTTGATTAATCTATCTTCGCCTAACTCAACTTTTTGACCTCTTATTTCAACGGGTTCGTTTCTGAAATTTTTTTCGAACATTGATTTCTAAAAATTTAATAATGTGTTCTGCTATATTTACTTTAGTGTAGGCTTCTACACCTTGCAAACCTGGAGAGGCATTTACCTCAATCAATAATGATCCTTTTTTTGAACGAATCATATCTACACCTGCTACCGGTAAACTTAAATATTTTGTAGCTTGTAATGCTATTTTTATTTCTTTATCGGTCAACTCAGCTGTTTCTCCTGTCCCTCCTCTGTGAATGTTAGATCTAAACTCGCCAACTTCTCCTTTTCGTTTCATTGCAGCAACCACTTTATTACCAACAACAATAGCTCTGATATCTTCACCATTTGATTCTTCAATAAATTCTTGCAACATAAAACTGGCATTCATATTATAGAAAGTATCCATAATAGACTTTGCAGATTTCTTTGATTCAGCTAAAATAACGCCTAAACCTTGTGTACCTTCTTGTAGTTTGATAATTACCGGAGGGCCTCCTAATAATTCAATCTGTTCATCGATATTTTTTGGATTGATAGAAAAAACAGTTTGTGGTATAGGTACATTTTTTCTATTCATTATTTGAAGTGTTCGTACTTTGTTTTGAGCTCTTAAAATTCCTAAAGAACGGGCTGTACTAAAAACACCATTCATTTCAAATTCCTTTACAATTGCAGCGCCATGTCGACTTACAGAGCCTCCAATTCTAGGGATGATTACATCTGGTATATTAATAATATTTTCACCTTCAAATATAATTTGAGGCCTTCCACTACCCAATTTTACAGAACATTTGGTGTGATTGATAACTCGTACAGAATGCCCTCTATATTCAGCTTCTTCAACCAAACGTTGGGTTGAATAAATATTTTCTCCTACAGATAGTATAAATATTTTCACATGCTAAAATTTTTCTCTCACTAATTAATTGGTGACTTAGTATAATTGATGTTAAACAAATTGTACGGAGCAGGATTCCAGTCTGCATTTAGGTTCGTAAAATCGTTTCAATTTCTATTTTATTTTCTAAGGTTTTATGAACCGGACATCTATTAGCAATTTGAAGTAATCGCTGTTGTTGTTTTTCAGTTAAATCGCCTTTTAGTTTAATTTCACGTACAAATTTATCAATTTTTGTATTTGTATCTTCGCAATTATCTGAATCTTTTGCATGTTGTTTAAAGTGTTCTAAATGAACCTTTACTTCTCGTAAATCCCATTCCTTTCTATCTGCGTACATCCGTAAGGTAATAGCTGTACAAGACCCTAAACTTGCTAATAATAATTCATACGGACTCATGCCTGCATCTTTACCTCCGTATTTTTTAGGTTCATCAACCAAAATTGAATGTGTTCTTGCAACAATTTCAGTCGTATATTTTTCTCTACCAATTCGTACTACAACTGATTTATCAGTAGATAATTCTTCTTTTTCTTCATTGGCATTAACATATCGATGCGCCCAACTAGAAATTACTTTACCAACATAAAAAGAATCTTGTTTATTGGTCAATAAATGATTTGCTCCATCAAGAGAAATAAAACTTTTAGGATGATGTGCTGCCTTGTAAATTTCGCGTGCATTTTTAACCTCAACAACTTTATCTTGTGGCGAATGAAATACCAAAATAGGTTTCCGTAAGGCTTTTAATATTTTTGGTAAATCTTTTGAGTGAATATCATCTAAAAACTGTTTTTTTATAGTGAACTGCCTGCCTGCAATTTCAAATGTAGCCTCACCATCAATTTCTATTTCATCAATATGTTCATCAAATAAATGTTCTACATGGCTCGGGTTTGAAGGAGCAGCTATGGTTGCAACAGTTTCAACCGAGTCAATTGCATTTGCCGCATAAATAGCAGCGGCACCACCCAATGAATGACCAATCATAATTTTTGGAGCATGGTGGTTTTTTGCTAAAAATTCAGCAGCCGAAATTAAATCGTCAACATTTGTGGTAAAGTTAGAGTCTTCAAACTTTCCTTCACTTTTCCCTAAGCCAGTAAAATCAAAACGCATGACTGCAATCTGATTTTGGGTCAAGGCACGAGAAATATTTCGTACAGCTGTGAAATTTTTATTTCCGGTAAAAAAATGCGCAAACAATGCATAACTCAAAGGTTTTTTATCGATTGGCAAATCAATTTCTCCTGTTAATTGATATCCTTGTTTATTTTTAAATTGAATTTTTTTACTGTACATAAAATAAAGGTTTTGAGTTTTAGTCAAGAAACACTGGTTGTCTTACGCTATTCTCTTTTCTCAAATCAATTTCTAAATTTACAATTTTTATAACCATTCTAAATAGTAAAAAAAATGTCATTCGCTTTTAACAAGAAAAAAGTTAATCTTACCTTTGTACTTCTAATTAAACAAATCAAAATGAGCGGATTATTATCTTCGTCACTTGCTAGAAAATATGCTATGGCACTTTCAGCATTTTTTTTAATCTTTTTCTTATTAATGCATGTTACTATAAACCTATTATCGGTTTTTAGTGAAAACGCTTTTAATGTGGCTTCTCATTTTATGGGAGTTAATCCAGTAATTCAGTTTGCAATGCAACCCATATTAATTTTTGGTGTTGTTTTTCACTTTGTAATGGGTTTTGTACTAGAGTTAAAGAATAAAAAAGCAAGATCTGTTAAATATTATAGCAACAAAGGAAGTGCAAATTCAACTTGGATGAGTAGAAATATGATCTATAGCGGATTGGTAATCTTAGCATTTATTATACTACACTTTATCGATTTTTGGATTCCTGAATTAAAATATAAATATATTGATGTACTACCTGAAGATCCTACTCGTTATTTTAGTGAGTTACAACATAAATTTGTAAGTCCTTTGCGTGTGGGTGCTTATGTAATTGCATTTGTGTTTTTAGCATTGCACTTATTACATGGATTTCAATCTGCATTCCAATCAATGGGAATGAATAATAAATACACAAAAGGTTTTGAAAAAGGAGCGAAAGCATATGCTATAATTGTTCCGTTACTCTTTATTTTCATTGCTCTTTTTCATCATTTTAATCATTAATAATACAGTATCTTCAACAGATACTGAAACCAGTTCAGTATGAAATTAGATTCTAAAGTTCCTAAAGGTCCTATTGCTGACAAATGGACAACTTATAAAAATAAAATTGATCTTGTAAATCCTGCTAATAAACGAAATATAGATATCATTGTTATTGGCACCGGTCTTGCTGGAGGTTCTGCCGCTGCAACCTTAGCAGAATTGGGTTATAATGTAAAAGCGTTTTGTTATCAAGATTCTCCTCGTAGAGCACATTCTATTGCTGCTCAAGGCGGAATAAATGCTGCTAAGAATTATATGGGTGATGGCGATTCAAATTATCGTTTATTTTATGATACCGTAAAAGGTGGTGATTATCGTTCGCGCGAAGCAAACGTACATCGTTTAGCTGAAGTTTCAGGTAATATTATTGACCAATGTGTCGCTCAAGGTGTTCCTTTTGCAAGAGATTATGGTGGTTTATTAGACAACCGTTCTTTTGGAGGGGTTCTTGTTTCGAGAACTTTTTACGCTAAAGGACAAACAGGTCAACAATTATTATTAGGAGCTTATTCAGCAATGAATAGACAAATTGCACGTGGTAAGATTGAAATGCATAATCGTCATGAAATGTTAGATGTTGTTTTAGTTGACGGAAAAGCACGAGGTATTATAGCACGTAATTTAATTACTGGCGAGATAGAACGTCATTCAGCACATGCTGTAGTGGTAGCTTCTGGTGGGTATGGAAATGTATATTTTTTATCAACCAATGCCATGGGTTCTAATGCAACTGCTGCTTGGAAAATTCATAAAAAAGG
>CAZHYX010000157.1:0-7395 GCA_964536675.1 uncultured Flavobacteriaceae bacterium | reverse complement strand
ATCAAATACATTATGAATTAATGGATTGTATTAATTTAATCTTTGAAGAAAATAATCCGGCAGGTGTTAAAGCTTTACTCAAAAAACTAAAGCTTTGTGAACCTTTTGTTAGACTACCTTTGGTAGAAGCTAGTAAACAATTACAAGGAAAAATAAGTGACTTTATAGATACTTATTGAGTATAATTAATTACAATTATTTTATTAATCAATACGGTTAGAAGTATTAACAAATCTTTAGTAAACTTACCAATTATATTATTAAAAGGAGTGCTATTTTTGTCGTTTTGATGTTTACAAGAAAATAGTTTTATTAATCCGTTTTAAATAAGTAATTTTGCAAAATGCAAAAAATTAAGAACTTTAGTGTTTTGGTTTTAGTAATCATTTTATTTTCAGCTTGTAGTGAGTACCAAAAAGTTTTAAATAAAGGTACATCTGAAGATCAATATAAAATGGCGACTAAATTATACGAAGAAGGGAAGTATAATAAAGCAATTAATTTATTTGATAAAGTAATACCTAAATATCAGCGTAAGCCACAAATGGAACGTATACAGTTTATGGTGGCTAAATCACATTATAATACTAATAGTTATAATTTAGCGTCGTATTATTTTAATAGATTTATTGGAAATTACCCTAATAGCTCTAAAATAGAAAAGGCATCATTTTTAGCTGCACATAGCTATTATCTTGCTTCTCCAAAATCAAGTTTAGATCAAGCAGATACTCAAAAGGCCTTAACTGCTTTTCAGGGTTTTATTGATAAGTATCCTGAATCTGACAAAATAACTGAAGCGAATAAATTTTATGATGAACTTACTAAAAGATTAGAAGAAAAAGCTTTTAACAGTGCAAAACATTATTATAAAACTGAAAATTACAAAGCAGCAATTATGGCTTTAGATATTTTTCTTGAAGATAATTTTGGAACCATATATAGAGAAGAAGCTATGGCTTATAAATTTTTAGCTTCTTATGAGTTAGGTATGAAAAGTGTATTTAATAAGAAAGAGAAAAGGTTGAATGATGCGATTTTCACATATAATAAATTTCAAAAAAGATTCCCTGAGTCTGAGAGAACAAATGAACTTGAAAGCTTATTTGAAAGTTTAAATAAAGAATTAAAACTACATAAAGAACAACAAGCAAAATATAAAACTAATGGATTATAAAAACTCTGAAGCACCGTTAACTACGATTACTTACGATAAAACTAAAATTGAAGAACCTACTCATAACATTTATGAGTCTATTTCAATTATGGCAAAAAGAGCAATTCAAATTAATGAAGATTTAAAAAAAGAACTCATTGATAAACTAGAAGAATTTGCTACACACAATGATAGTTTAGAAGAAATTTTTGAAAACAAAGAGCAAATAGAAGTTTCTCGTTTTTATGAAAAATTACCTAAATCAACAGCAATTGCTATTGAAGAATGGTTAGAAGGTAAAATCTATAGCAGAAACCCAGAAACTACTGACGACCATAAATAATGTCTGTTATAAGCGGTAAAAATATCCTTCTTGGCGTTACTGCCGGAATTGCTGCTTATAAAGCAACTTATATCGTAAGATTATTTATAAAAGCAGGAGCCAACGTACAAGTTATTATGACTCCTGCTTCTAAAGACTTTATAACACCACTTACACTTTCTACACTTTCTAAAAACCCAGTTCATTCAACTTTTTATGATAAAGAAGATGAGAATGAATTATGGAATAATCATGTTGATCTGGCACTTTGGGCAGATTATTTTATAATTGCTCCTGCAACAGCCAATACATTGTCTAAAATGGCAAATGGTACTTGTGATAATTTATTATTGGCAACCTATTTATCTGCTAAATGTAAAGTATATTTTGCTCCTGCAATGGACTTAGACATGTATAAGCATCAATCAACAAAGGAAAATCTAAAAAATCTAGAAAATTTTGGTAATGTTATGATTCCTGCTGAAAGTGGAGAGCTAGCAAGCGGTTTGGTGGGTGAAGGTAGAATGGCTGAACCTGAAACAATACTATCATTTATTGAAAATGACATTATCGCCGGCTTACCACTAAATGGAAACAAGGTATTGATTACTGCCGGTCCAACTTATGAAGCTATTGATCCAGTTCGTTTTATTGGAAACCATTCCTCAGGTAAAATGGGTTTTGAACTGGCTAAAGAAGCTGCCAATTTAGGCGCTGAAGTAATTTTAATCTCTGGGCCATCCAATGAAAAAGTAGATCATACGTTAATACAAAGAGTAGATGTGATTAGTGCAGAAGAAATGTATCAAACCGTTCATCAATATTTTAAAGATGCTAATATTGCTATTTTGGCTGCAGCTGTTGCAGATTTTAAACCTGCAACTATTGCATCACAAAAAATTAAGAAAAAAGAGGCGAGTTTAACTATTGAATTGACTACAACCAAAGATATTTTGGCATCGTTAGGTGAACAGAAACAACAACAATTTCTAGTAGGTTTTGCATTAGAAACTAATAATGAATTAGAAAATGCAAAAGGTAAATTAAGGCGTAAAAATTTAGATTTAATTGTCTTAAATTCTTTGCAAGATGAAGGTGCAGGATTTAAAAAAGTAACAAATAAGGTTACTTTAATAGACAAACAAGAAAATATTACTGAATTTGATTTGAAGTCTAAAACTGAAGTAGCTCAAGATATTTTTAATAAAATAATAAAAAGTATACATGCGTAAATTTTTATTCATTCTTGTTTTTAGTATCATTTCACAATTAAACGGTCAAGAATTAAATTGTTTAGTTATTGTTGATGCAGATCAAGCTCAAAACTCAAATACACAAGTGTATAGTACATTACAAAGTGCTATTACTGAGTTTATGAATAATACAAGATGGACGTCGGGTAATTATAAACCCCAAGAAAAAATTAACTGTGCCATTACATTATTAGTAACCAAACAAAACTCTTCAAATGATTTTGAAGTAAATATACAGGTACAAGCTTCTCGCCCAGTATTTAATTCTACATATAAAACACCAATATTTAATTATAGAGATGAAAAAGTGAAAATTGTCTATAATGAATATGAGCCTTTAATTTATAATGAAACCAATTTTGAATCTAATTTAATATCTCTATTAACATTTTATGCATATACTATTTTAGGAATAGATGCTGATACTTTTGCCCTTAATGGTGGAGATAAATTTCATGAACAAGCCGAAAATGTTGTAAATATTGCACAACAAGGTGGTTATTCTGGTTGGAACAGAATTGATGGTAGTAATACACGATATCAATTAAACGAAAATATACTCTCACCAGTCTTTAAAGATTATAGAGAAATACTATATACTTATCATATAAATGGTTTAGATAGAATGAGTGATGATAAAAAGGAAGCTAAAAAGAATATAGAAGCAGCATTGATGAAACTCCAAAACATTTATAATAGACGTGCTAATGCATTTTTATTAAGAGTTTTTATGGATGCTAAGTCTGATGAAATAGTTGATATTTTTTCTGACGGACCAAGAACAAATACGGTTAATATAAAAGAAATGCTATTAAAAATATACCCTACATTTAATGAAAAGTGGGAAAAAATTAAAAATTAATTATTCATTAATTACTACAATTTAATTAAGGAGAGTTTTAAAAATTCATTTCTTTCAAAAAATAAAGAGTAATGAATGAAATACAAGACATATTTTTTTTGAACAATAATTACAATTAATGTTAGCGTCACTTTCCATAAAAAATTATGCTTTAATTGATGATTTATATGTAAATTTTCATGAAGGTTTTTCTACTATTACAGGCGAAACTGGTGCAGGTAAATCAATCCTTTTAGGAGGTTTAGCATTAATTTTAGGGAAAAGGGCTGACTTATCTAGTCTAAAAAACAAAGTCAAAAAATGTATTATTGAGGGTGAGTTTTTAATCGACAAATTTGATTTAAAAACCTTTTTTGAAGAACACAATGTTGATTTTGAAGAGCGAACTATTATAAGGAGAGAGATTTTACCTAATGGTAAATCCAGAACCTTTATCAATGATACGCCCACAACATTATCAGTATTGTCTTTATTAAGTGATAAATTAATTGATGTGCATTCTCAACATCAAACCTTACAACTTTCAGATAATAATTTTCAATTTTTGATTGTTGATGCTTTAGCAGAGAATTCAAAGTATCTTAATTCTTATAAAAAAGGATTAATTATCTATAAAAGGTTAAAAAATGAACTTCAAGAGCTTAAAAATAATCAGAAAAAAGCAATAGATCAACACGATTATAACTCCTTTTTATTAAAGGAATTAGTTGATGCAGATTTTAAGCCAGATGAGCAACAGTTGTTAGAAAATACCTTAGCGAAACTCAACCATATTGAAGAAATAAAATCGCATCTAACAGAGGCACAACAATTGGCCGAAGCTGATGAAATTGGAATTCATAGTTCACTTCATAAATATGTCAATCTTATTGCCAAATTAAGTTCTTTTAGTAAAGAATATGAAGCTTTATCAGAAAGAATTAGTAGTGTTAAAATTGAATTTGAAGATATTACTCATGAACTAGAGAATAGTAATAGCTCAGTTAATTACAGTCCGCAAGAAATAGAAAAATATAATAGCAGACTACAACTATTATACGATTTATTAAAAAAACATCAAGCAACAACTATTGATGAATTGATAGAACAACAAGAAACATTAGCTACAAAAGTTAGTTCAGTTGAAAATGCTTCTGAAATTATTGAAGCGAAAGATACCGAAATTGTAACAGTTGAAAATCAGCTAAATAAATTAGCAAAAACCATAAGTGTAAATAGAAATAAGGCAATTCCTATTTTAATAGAACAATTAGAAAACCTATTGAAAGAGCTAGAAATGCCAATGACTTCTTTCAAGATTAATTTGGTTAAAAAAGAAGAATTTTTTACAAATGGAAAAGATACCTTAGAATTTTTAATAGCTACCAATAAAGGGAGTAGTTATAAAAGTTTAAAAAAAATAGCTTCAGGTGGTGAAATGTCAAGAATAATGCTTGCCGTAAAAGCTATTTTGAGTAACTATTCAAATCTACCAACTATTATTTTTGATGAAATAGATACTGGAGTTTCAGGTGAAGTTTCAAACAGAATAGCATCTGTAATGTCATCTATGAGTCATAATATGCAAGTGATGGCTATTACGCATTTACCGCAAATTGCTGCTAAAGGAAATCATCATTTTAAAGTTTTTAAAACAGAATTAAATAGCCAAACCACTACAGATATAAAGTTACTTACTGAGACAGAGAGGATTGATGAATTAGCAGAAATGTTAAGTGGTAAAAATATTACTGATTCGGCTGTAAGCCATGCAAAGCAATTATTAGGGTAATAATTTTTAGAAAATAGTAATAACGAATATAAAATATTGATTTAATTTTGTGAAAAGAAGTAAAAACTAATCAAAGAAAAATATATAATTATGTATAATTTATTAAAGGGGAAAAGAGGTATTATATTCGGAGCTTTAGATTCAAAATCAATTGCTTGGAAAATAGCAGAAAAAGCACATGATGAAGGTGCGAAATTTGTATTGACTAATGCACCGATTGCTTTAAGAATGGGTACTATAAATGAGTTGGCTGAGAAAACAGGTTCTGAAATAATTCCTGCAGATGCCACTTCAATGGAAGATTTAGAAAACTTAGTTACTAAGTCACAAGAAGTTTTAGGAGGTAAACTAGATTTTGTATTACATTCTATTGGGATGTCAGTAAACGTAAGAAAAGGAAGACATTATACAGACCAAAAGTATGATTTTACTACAAAAGGGTGGGATATTTCAGCAGTATCATTCCATAAAGTAATGAGTGTTCTATACAAGCAAGATGCAATGAATCAATGGGGCTCAATTGTGGCATTGACATATATGGCAGCACAACGCGTTTTTCCTGATTATAACGATATGGCTGATAATAAAGCATATTTAGAATCTATAGCTAGAAGCTTTGGTTATTTTTTTGGTACTGATAAAAAAGTTAGAGTAAATACCATTTCGCAATCACCTACACCAACTACTGCAGGGCAAGGCGTAAAAGGCTTTGACGGATTCTTTACTTATGCAGATAAAATGTCACCTTTAGGTAATGCTACAGCCGATGAATGTGCCGACTATACCATTACATTATTTTCTGATTTGACTAAAAAAGTAACATTACAAAATCTATTTCATGACGGTGGTTTTTCTAATATAGGTGTTAGTCAGTCAGTTATGGATTATTTTGATAAGGAATAATAGATTGTTTTTATTTATATAAATAAGCATAAATAGTATAATTTTTTGATAAAAAAAGCGTTTACATAACGATAGTAACCCAATAAATTACTCAATTATGAAAAGAAAAGCGACTATATTGATATTGTTTTTCTTCCCGTTTGTATGGCAATCAAATGCTATTTCAATAAATGAAAATAAGATGTTTAGTATTGGTGCACCTGACAATGATGAATGTGCTAACGCAACTACATTAACAGTAAATACAAATTTTTTATGTACTACTGTAACTGCCGGAACGGTAGACGAAGCTACAGGTTCGGCTGGGTTAACCGGTTGTCCTGGAGCCATAAATGCGAATGATGATGTTTGGTATAAGTTCGTAGCAACAGATACATCTCATAAAATAGAATTACTAAACATTGCCGGTTCTAATACTGATTTATATTATATGGTATTTGAAGGTGGGGCAACGGGTGATTGTAATACTATAACACCTATTTTTTGTGGTAGTACTAATCCTGGTACTCCAACTGGTTTAACAATTGGAAACACTTATTTTATCAATGTTTTTACCAATGATACAGCTTCGGGTGCAGATACAACTTTTGATATATGTGTAGGTTCTACACCTACTGCACCTTCAAATGATGAATGTGCTAATGCCGATGCTATAACAGTTACAAGTTTACCTTTCAACGCAACATTTGATGCCACTTCAGCAACAAATAATGCAGGATCCATTTCGGTAACAAGTTGCCTTGACATAAATGATGGAGTTTGGTATACCATTGTTGGAGATGGTACTAATATTACTGTAATTACTACTCCAGATTCATGGGATGCAGCTATAGCTGTTTATGAAGGTAGTTGTGGAGCTTTTACTTGTGTTGATAGTAGTAATAATGGAGCTTCTGGTATTGCAGAAGGAGTAACTTTTACGTCTACTGCAAGTACTACGTATTATATTAATATTGCACACCCTGGTATGACAGATGAACCTGAAGGTGTTTTTGATTTATCAGTAACTTCCGAGACATTGTCTATTGATGATATAGTGGCTAAAGGGTTTTATTATTATCCTAACCCTGTTGAAAATATACTTAAAATGAATGCTAAAGAGTCAATTGACCATATAAGTGTTTATAC